>JAYKIZ010000124.1:0-3473 GCA_035285965.1 Cyanobacteriota bacterium
AGCGGCAAGGGCAATATGAAGGGCTTTTTTGTGGGTCAGGTGATGAAACAAACCGGCGGTCGGGCCGATCCCAAGTTGACGAATCAGTTGTTGGATGAACAATTAGCGGCGCTTTAACCCGCCCTTATCAGTCGGTTGCTCTGTTTGCCCTCATCCCCCGGCCCCTTCTCCCAGAGCGGGAGAAGGGGAGTCAAAGTCCCTCTCCCAAAGAGGGAGAGGGATTTAGGGTGAGGGTCAGAGCTTGATGCGTACTAGTTACAAAAGTGAGATGCTCCCAGTTCTTTTTTGGCGGCTTGCCATAGGTTTTCCAATTCCTCTAGAGTATATTGACGGAGGGGACGAGTCGCGCGCTTTTCCATGAGGGTTAATCGTTGAATAAAACGCTGGTGGGTACCTTGCAAAGCTTGGGAGGGATCCAGATCATACCAACGAGCGATGTTAATTAAGGTGAATAATAAATCCCCTAGTTCCGCCTGTTGATGGGACTTATCCGAGGATTGTAACGCCTCTTTAAACTCGCCTAATTCTTCTGCGAATTTTTCCCAAACCCCTTCCACCGTTTCCCATTCAAATCCCTGCTCGGCCGCTTTTTGAGCAATCTTACTACCAGCCCTTAAGGGCGGCAAGGTTTGGGCGTAGCGGGCTAATTTATGGCTGAGAGGCTGTTCGGCTTCTGGAGTGAGGCCCTTTTCCGCGGCTTTAATTTTTTCCCAATTTTCCCGGACGGCTTCGACGGATTCAACCTCTAATTCTCCGAAGACATGGGGATGACGGCGAATCAGTTTTTCCGCGATGCCCCGAGCGACGGTCTCTAAATTGAAATGACCTTCATCCTGAGCGACTTGCGACTGTAAGACCACCTGCAATAATAAATCCCCTAGTTCTTCGGCGATGGCGGTTTGTTCCCCGGATTGAATCGCATGGACAACTTCGTAGGCTTCTTCGATGATATAGGGGGTTAAACTTTGTTGGGTCTGGGCTAAATCCCAAGGACAGCCGCCCTCCGGCGCTCGCAATTGAGCGACAACGTTTAGGAGATGTTCGAGGGCTTGTAAAATGTTCTGGGTTGTAATCGGCGCTGGATTGTTCATCTATTCTCCCGCAGGGCAATCCATGTGAACTGAGATGCGATTGGCAAAAAGGGATATTGGACTGAGCCTTGGATTATAATTGATTTATAGAGCTTGTCGCCAGAGGATGTAAATCCATTGCTCGTCATGTTGAACGCCAAAACAATATACTTGGAAAAAGAATGTCTCATTTATCCGCCGAACGCTTTCCTTTTCAAAAAGTCTCTTTAATTTGCGGAGCGCCGTATGAAATTTTATCCACTACTACAGCCTGTAATTTACAAATTAATAATTCTGCAACCAAGTTACAGTTACCGCCTCTTCCCAATTCCCTCTAGAATTGGGGGTTAGGGAAGCTTTTTAAACATTCTCCCGACATCCATGATTAAGCCTGAGCAACCCACAGCCGTCGTCCTCCTTTCCGGGGGTCTAGATTCCGCCACCGTGGCCGCCCTGGCCCAGCGCCGGGGTTACGAAGTCGTCGCCCTCTCCTTTAATTACGGCCAGCGCCACCGACGAGAGTTAGCGGCCGCAGAGGAGATTGCCCAAAGTCTCCAGATTCGGCGCCATTTCACCATCGATCTGGATCTAGCTCAGTGGGGCGGTTCCTCCCTCACGGACTTAACGCAAGACATACCCCAGTCCGGTTTAGATCCCAGTCAAATTCCCTCCACTTACGTGCCGGGGCGCAACACCATTTTTATCGCTCTGGGGCTGAGTCTAGCGGAGGCCCAGGGCGCCGAAGCGGTGTTTCTGGGGATCAACGCGCTGGACTATTCCGGCTATCCCGACTGTCGCCCAGACTACCTAGCGGCCTACCAACAGTTGGCTCGACTTTCTTCCAAAGCGGGGGTGGAAGGCCGTCCGATTGAATTGATCGCGCCGCTGATTGAATTAACTAAACTGGAAATTGTCCAACAGGCGCTAGCGCTAGGGGTTCCGATTGAAAAAACTTGGTCTTGTTATTTAGGCGGCGCCGAACCCTGCGGCCGTTGCGATTCCTGCCGTCTCCGGGATCAAGCCTTAATGGCGGCGGGTTGTCTTCCTTTAGCCAGCGCCTACGCTCGGGAAAGATCCCTCGAAACTTAGGATGCTTTCTCAAGGGAAGTAAAGATTTATAACGGTTGCCGCCGGGAGTCGAGAGTCGGCGCTAAGGTAAAGGGCGGCGCCCAACTTAACAATTGGCCCTTTAAACTTTGACCGATTCAGGAAATAGGCATTATGAGCTTTCAGTACATCAACAAATTAATTACGCCCGAAAAAGTCGATCAATTTTTACAATTGGTCGATTTGGCCGCCGGCGCCGGCAAGGTAACGAGTAATGTCTTTGATATTAGCGACAAACTGAATAATAGTCGTCCGATGGATTTGTGCGTCCAAGCGATTCAACGAGATCCGGTTTCGGCGCGGCTGGTTGAGGAAAGATACGTGGGGGAACCCTACAACTTAGAGGCTTTGCTGAAGTTGCCCAAGGAATCCCTCGGCGGAACTTACGCTAGGGTTCTGAACGCCTTGGGCTACGATCCCCAATTTTACCGGACTCCCGCGACGTTTAATTCCGACGCGGAGTATATTTCCTATCGCGTTTATAAAACCCACGACATCCACCATATCTTGACGGGGTTTTCCCTCGATAACCTGGGGGAATTGGGCGTCATTTCCGTAACCGCCGCCCAGATTCGCTTCCCAGCCTTTTGCTTCTTAGATCTGTTAACCCTAATGGGGAAATTTTTTATGTCGGATCGGCTCCATAGCGACGATTTAACCGTGGAAGAAGAAGCCAAAACACTCCGGTATTCCCTAGAGTTGATCTCCCAGGGACTCCAGATGGGTCAAGACGCAAAACTTTTGTTCCCAATTAAGTGGGAGGAGGGCATGGAGCGTCCCCTGAAGGAATGGCGAGAGGAGTTAAAGATTGAGCCAGCCTTGGCAGGCCCCTACAGTTGGTATCAAAATTCTAAAATCTTAGCGGCGCTGGCGTAAGTCTCTTCAGCTCCTGCTAACTCCCCAATCCTAAAAGCGTAAACCCTTGGTAAAAGACAAAGCTAAACGCCCAGGCGATCGCCAACGGCGCCGCCACGGAAAAGAGGGTATAGGCAATGGATTTTGTTTCGCCCCAAATGGCGCCGAGGGTGGTGAGACAGGGAATATAGAGCAAACTAAAGAGACAGTAACTAAAGCCCTGGGCAAAGGTCACCGTGCGGCCAATTTCCGCCGCCGTGCGTTCGTCGCCGAGACCGTAAATTACCGTCAGCGCCGCGATTTGCACCTCCTTGGCCACAAAACCAAAAATGAGGGAGACCGTTAAAAAGGGATTAATACCGAGGGGGTTCATCAGGGGTTGAAACCAACCGCCAATCTGCCCGGCGTAGGTGTCCAGACCCTCGGCGCCCTCGGGAAAGT
>JAYKIZ010000125.1:0-8329 GCA_035285965.1 Cyanobacteriota bacterium
CCCAAGGAATTCGACGCTCTCTCCTCCGCCAACTTTTCCCCCCGGACGATTCGAGTGAACGTCACCGGGGAAGTCAAGAGTCCGGGCTTGAAGGAAATGCCTCCCAACACCACCCTCAACCAAGCGATTTTGGCCGGCGGCGGCTTCAATCCCACCCGAGCGGACGAAGAGCGGGTCGAACTGGTGCGTCTCAACCCCGACGGCACAGTGATGAAACTTGCGGTCAAACCCAATTTTGGCGAGGGAGTCAGTCCAGAAAATAACCCGACTCTGCGGGACAATGACGTGATTGTGGTGCATACCAATACCCTTACCACCACCACGCAAACCATTGGCACTGTGCTGAGTCCCATCGGCGCTATCCTCGGGGGCGGTCTCTTCTCCATCATTAACCTATTTGACTAGTCCCTTATATTGGTCGCCCCCATCCTCGCAACGTTAGAAATCCATGAATCCAGAATCCGATCCCGCCCTGACCTTTCCGCGCCGTCCTCCCGGGGAAGATCCCAACCCCATCGCCCTGAACGGCGCTCGTCACGGTTCCATGAACGAAGCCGCCCCCGCCAGTCTCGGGGCGGGACGAGGATCCCAAATTCCCGAAGAACTGAACCTGCGTCAGGCTTGGTTTATTATCAAACACCGTCTTCGTTTAATCGCGGCCATTACCTGCGGGGTGACCACGGCGGTGGGGGTCTGGACTTTTCAGCAAACGCCGGTCTATGAAGGGCATTTTCAACTATTGGTGGGCGATCCCGTCACTCAGCAAAATGCGCCGGATCAGGCGCTGTTGGAGAGCATGGGGGTGCGAGAGGTGGATTATGACACCCAAATCGAAGTGCTTCGCAGTGCCAGTATCCTTCAGCCAATTCTGAAGAACGTCGAGCGTCAGTATCCCTTGGTGGACTACGACACGCTAACCCAGGGAAGTCGGCCCCCCTTGCGTATTACCCAAGTTGACGATACTAAAATTCTGAAGGTGGCTTACCAAGACGTCAGCCGCTCCCAAATTCAGTTTCTGTTGGACGAGCTATCCAAGGCCTACCTCCGCTATAGCCTAGAGGAACGCAAAACCCAGATCAATCAGGGGATGAAGTTTGTCGACGACCAACTGCCCCAACTGCGGAAACGGGTGAACGAGCGTCAGGCGGAGTTGGAGCGTTTCCGTCAACGGTATAACTTGCTCGATCCGGAGCAACGGGCGAAAGAACTCTCCGCCTTGGAGTTTAATCTTCAGTCTAAATATATTGAGCTAGAGGTGGCGCAACGAGAGGCCCAGTCCATGTACGAGGCGCTGCAAAAGCAGTTGGGTCTCTCGCCGGAGAATGCCCTCGCTTCCAGCTATTTAACGGAATCTCCCCGCTATCAGAATTTGCTTAACCAGCTACAAGCGGTTGAGGTGGAAATTTCCCAACAGTCCGCCCGGTATTTGGAAGATAGCCCGGTGATGCAGGAACTCTTGGAAAAACGGGATAATCTCCTGCCCTTGATCGCCCAGGAGGCCCAGGCGGTTTTGGGCGGTCGTTTACCGGAGGGAGGTATTCCCAGTCAGGAGACCAGTTCTCCCAGCACGGTTCGCATTAATCTGAATCAACAGTTTATCCAAACCGCTAACCAACTTCAGGTGCTCCAAGCCCGTCGCTCTTCTTTGGAAAAGGAACTCAACTCGACCCGCGCCCAAATCCAAGCCATGCCGGCGCTGGCCCGTCAATACACCGATCTCCAACGGGAGGCGGCGGTGGCCACCGATAGCCTGAATCGCTTTCTGGAAGCCCAGGCCAAGCTACAAATCGACTCTTCCCAACAAACCGTTCCTTGGCAACTTATTTCCCCTACGGCTATTGACGAGTTGCCGGTTTGGCCGCGACCCGTGCGCAATATTAGTTTGGGCTTGATCGCGGGTCTCCTTCTGGGGGTGGCCATCGCCTTCCTACTAGAACGCCTCGATCCGGTTTTCCACTCCGTCGAGGAAATCAAAGAGGATACCCAGGTGCCGATTTTGGGCATGATTCCCTGGCAAAAGGATCTGTCTAGTCTCGACAAAATAGTGGAAATGACCTTGCCGGCTCTCACCATTGGCAAAGGGGAAACAACGGAAGCGCCGGTCAAAGAAACGTCCCGAGCCGCGCGGGCCACCTATCAATCCTCCGGGTTTTTAGAGGCCTTTCGCTCCTTAAACACCAATGTCTGGCTCCTGGGCGCCGACCATCCCATTCGCTCGGTTGTGATTAGCTCCTCCACCCCCTCCGATGGTAAATCCACGGTTTCCCTCCATCTGGCGCTGGCGGCGTCGGCCATGGGGCAAAAAGTCCTACTGGTGGACGCCGACCTCCGGCGCCCCCGGGTGCATACCCACTTTGGCATTCTGAACGGCCAAGGGCTGAGCAATATCATCGCCACGGGACTAGCGCCGGAGGAAGCCATCCAGAAAGCGCCCCAGTGGGATAGCCTCTCCATTCTTACCGCCGGGGATATTCCCCCGGATCCCATCCGGCTCTTGACCTCCCGACGGATGCAGGAGTTGATGGCCCATTGGGAGAAAAACGAATCCTACGATCTGATCATTTACGACACGCCGCCCCTCTTGAATTTTGCCGACGCCCGGATTCTCGGCGCCGCCACGGCGGGCTTAATCTATGTGGTGAAATTGGGGAAAACGGATCGGATGGCCTTTAAACACGTGCTGGACGACCTTAATCTCGCTCAGGTGCCGCTCCTTGGTCTGGTGGCCAACGGCATCACCCGCAACGACTACGGCGGTTCCAACTATTACTATTACTACCGCTATGGGCGCCGGGGTTAGGGGGCGGTTTGCCAGGCGACGGCCTTCTGTCCCAGCCGTAGGCTAATGGCTTGAGCGAGATGGAAACGAGCCGCCAGCGCCAGCAGATCCGCCAGTTGAGTTTGGAGTCGGCCTAAGCTCTGGGGGCAATCGCCGCAATCAAGGCAAAGCACTGTAGAACGGTTCCAAATTTCTCGATGGAGCCGACAGTCCGGGGGAAATTCCGGCGCCAATTGGCGATAGCGAGCCAGAACCGCTTGTTCGAGGTGGCGACTGCTACAGGAGAGAGGATGGGCGGGGAAGGTCATGGCAATCGTTCCAAATGGGGCGGGGCGGAGGCAAGCTCCCCCTGACTATGTTAATTGAACTTTTCGAGACCTTGTCATAAAATTCGCCATCCCCCTTCCCGTCCTAGACCCCCTACAATGGGGAGCAAGGAGCGCCGACAAGTCGTAAAGAAGGTTAAAAATTTTCTAGGTGGCTAAATTTTCCGCTATGAGTCCTGTTTTACCCCGTTTTGTTAGAAACTTTTACCGCAGAGAACCCATTTCCAGCTTTATCATGACCCTCGGCGCCGCGGACGCGGTCATTGGGGGCGTGGGGGAGCGTTGGAGTTTGTGCTCCCTAGGCGTTGTTTTAGTGTTGCTGGCCCTGGGAATCCGTTGGTGGCAAGGTCAGGCCGCCGCGGCAAAACTACCGCCCCCGCCCCCCCGGCGCTATTTGCCCCCTAGTTCTAGTCCCGCTCCCCTGCCTCTGCTCACCCGAGAGCGCCGGCGCCCTTGAGCCATTGGACGTCAAAAACGGATTGAAAGGCCTCGATGACAGCTTCTTCCATTTGGGACAGAGTAATGTCCGGTAAAACTTGGTTTACAGCGCCGACTTCGTAACCCTGGAGACCGCAGGGCACAATGCGCTTAAAGCCCTCTAAATCGGGACAGACATTGAGGGAAAAACCGTGGTAAGCGACCCAGCGGCTCACTTTGACGCCAATGGCGCCGACTTTAACGCCGTTCAACCAAACGCCCGTCAGCCCCTCCCGGCGCTCGGCGTTTAACCCCTGGCTAGCCAGCGCCGTTAAGAGGACGGTTTCCAACTGGCGCAAATACCAATGGAGGTCCCGTTGATAATGATTCAGATCCAGCGCCGGATAGCCCACCAGTTGACCCGGACAGTGGTAAGTGACTTCCCCGCCCCGCTCCGTCCGGTGGATTTCGTGGCCAGAACTCTGGGGATCAAAGCGTAAAAATTCCAGGCTTGAACCTGTCCCTAGGGTATAGACCGGGGGATGCTCCGTTAAAAGCAGATAATCCGGGGTTTGGCGGCGGGCGATTTTTTCGGCGACGAGGCGCTTTTGGTAATCCCAAATTTCGGTGTAGGGACGGAGACCTAATTTTTCCAAAATCCAAGGATGGGGCATTTAAGGACTAGGCGACCAATCCGCGCCGATCTGAATCGTAATATCGGAAACCAGATGGCCGGTGCTTTGAACGAGGATTTCCCCCAGACCCAGCTCCCGTCGCAGTTGGGCGGCGCCCTGATTGTCTCCCTTTTGGACGATGATCCGAGTTTTTGCCAAAGGCTCGGCGCCGTCCTCAATGACGTAGGCCCGATTATACCCGGCCTGGGCTAAGCGGCGCTGGAGCGCCGTCGCGGCGCCCTGGGTCGAGGAATTGTTTTGAATAGCGATCCGCAAACGATAGGGATCGTTAAAGTCCTGGGGTTCCGCCAATTCCGCGGCGGTCCAGTTTCCGGCCGACGCCACAGCGAAATATTGCTCCATCAGGGCGTTAATTTTATTGTTGTCGGGGAGCCAGTAGCTAATTTGGGCCCGGCCGTCGCTGTTGAAGTCCCCCGGCAACATCAACATTTGCACGTCGCTCCGGTTTTGTTGGGCGGAGAAACCGGCGATGGCCACGACCTCTTCCAAACTTAAATTGGTGTCCAAATGGGTTTTTAAAACGGAGAGAATCTGGGGAATACGGAGCAGGGTCTGGGGTTTCAGCGCCTGCTCAATTAAGGCCCGCATAACCAATTGTTGCCGCTGAATCCGGCCAATGTCTCCCAAATTATCCTTGCGATAGCGGAGCAGTTGCAGGGCTTTATCTCCGTTTAAATGCTGTTGTCCCTGCTTGAGGTTAATGTACAAATGCTGGCTGTCGTCCTGGTACTTTAAATCCTTGGGCACATAGACCGACACGCCCCCTAGGGCGTCGATCAGTTTTTCCACCGCCTGCACATTCACCCGCAGGTAACGGTCAATGGCGATTCCCCCGAGCAAATTTTCCACCGTGGTCGCCGCCAGCGCCGGGCCGCCTTGGAAATTGGCTTCGTTAATTTTGGTGATTTTGCCCTCAATTTCCACCTGGGTGTCCCTAGGGATAGACAGCGCCGTAAGCTTCTTTTGCTCCGGGTCGATACGGACAAGGAGAATGGTGTCCGATAGCCCCTTATGGGAATTAACCAGCGCCTGATAACCGGGATTTTCAATGCCCAGATCGGCGGTCAACACCTTCGTGCCGAGAATCAGGATATTAACGGGGCGACTCAGTTCGGGAATGTTTAAATTTTTATAGGAAACGGCGCTTTCCTGCTCAAAAACGGCGGCCTCCTCCGGGGAGAGTTTATTGTGCCCCAACGGCGCCGAAGAAAGGGAAAAAGCTAGGAGCGCGCCGCCCGCGGCGGACAGCAGGGCGAGGGAGCCTAACCCCAACGCCATCAGACCCCACCGCCATTTATTGGGAGCGGTCTTTTTCGCTTTGGCGGATTTAGGGGAGGACTGGGACGCGCGTTTACGAGGAGTTGTTTTCACTGGCACTGGTTTAACCTCACACCCGAAGTGGTCGAAATCCCCTAGGGCCAGGGTTTAAATCGACGACGGCACTACGATTTAACTTACGATACACCATGCTCTTCGCTTTCCGCCTAGGCTCTTAGTAGAAATAGCCGGAGCTGGCGGGGGACTCCGGGGCGAAGGCTAACCAGAGGGGAAAGCGGAGTAGTCCTAAGTCGACCTGTTCTTCCGCTTCGTCAATCAGGATTAAGGGAACCTGTTCGTCGTCCTCTAGGCGCTCGGCCCGTTGAATTAAAGCGTCTGGGGATTCAAACAGCGCCACTCCCCGCTCCGGGCCAAAGTCGCTCCGGGAGACGCCTAAACAGTCCTGCAAACCCCGGCGCCATTCTCCCAGTCGTTCGGGCGTATTGGCTAAAATCAAAGCCCGGGCCCGGTCGCCGTAGAGGTCGGACAAAATGGAAATCACCGCCGATCCTACCAGGATATTTTGCAGACGACTGCCTAGGCTTTTAATGGCGCCGCGGCCGCCCTGGGAGAGAAACCAATCTTGAACTCGCTCGGCGTGGATCGGCTCGAAGGTTCTTCGCAACTGCCAGGGCGGGCCGTAGTAGTCGGGGCGAGTTCGATATTGCTCCAGTAGAGACAGAATTTTCCGTTTTTGCTCCCCAAAGGCGGCGCCGGCGAAACCCGCCTTTGCCCCAGCGCTCTCTTGCATCATTTCGGGAACGGGGGACGGCGCCGGCGCGCTTTCCCAATCCAACTGATCCGCCGCGGAAGCTAAATCCTGTAAACTGCCGACCAGATATTCCTTAAAGCCCTGCAAACGAATGGCCAACTCCTGGGAAGCGCCGGCGAAGGTGGTGCGCATCTCTTGCTGAATCCGCTCCTGTCGGCGCTCTAGGCGCTCGATTTCCTTTTCTAGGGTCTGACGGCGCTGTTCCAATTCCTGAGTTCCGGCGCCGAGAAAAGCCTGGAGCTGGCTCTGGAAAGCTTGTAATTGGGCGGACTGGAGGTCTTGCTTTTGGCTCTGGAGGTCGGCGATTTCCGCCAACAGGGTTTGTTTGCGCCGGAGCAGATCGTCTAGAGAAGCGTCTGGAGTCTCTGGCGAACTTTCGACGGGAATTTCTAGAGAATCGGCGGCCAACTCGGGGGGAGCGGAAAAATCAGAGGTCATGCCAGGGTGAACGAAACGTTAGGAACGGGGACAGCGCCGGTTTAAGCAGGCTTCTAGGGCTTGGGGGTCAAAAATAATCGGCAAAAAATGAATGCTTTTGACTTCCTTAAAATAAAACAAAAGGGGAACCGGGCGCCAAAAGATCCGCCAGGTTTGCCAATCCTGGTAGGGGAAAGAGCGGATTAACTGGCCGGAGCGATAGACTTCCAAGCTTTCGGGGGTAAAGCGCAGACGAATCCAAACCGTTTGCAGGGTAAGAAATAAGCCGAAGAGACCCAGCGCCAGCGCCGCCCAGGGTTGGAGGAAGACTAAGGGCAGGGAGAGCAGGACTAAACCCAGGGGAATGCCGTAGCGGGGCGCCAGTTCTACGGTTTGGGCGTCAAGTTGGGGAGGAGCCGTGGTCATGGGAGCCTAGGGAAAATACGGGAAAAACTGAAGGAAGCAACCCTTTCACCCTAACATATGGCCAAAGTTCCCCATTTCCGCCCTCATCCCCCGGCCCCTTCTCCCTTTTTAAACCTCCATCCATGGCCCCGCTGACCGCCCCCAAAATTATCGTCTTTGACCTAGACGGCGTCTTGATCGACTCCGCCGAAGCCAATTATCAAGCCTTCGCCTACGGACTGGAGCAAATCGGCCAGCGCCGACCGGAGCGGGAGGCGGTTTTAAGTCTCGTGGGTCTCAAGGCTAGCCAAATGCTAGAGCGATTGGGCTGTCCCCCGGCCTTAATTCAACCGACTTTTAACGATTGGGTGCGCCCCTTTTATTTAGAAAACCTACCGACTTTAGCCCGTCCCATGGCCGGCGCCGCCCAGGTATTAGCGGAGTTAAACAACCAGGGCTACCGGATTTTAGCCTGCACTTCCGGCGACCGTCGAACCCAAACCGCGGCGTTAAAAGCGGTGGGTCTCTGGGAGGCCATTGAAGTGATGCGGGCCGCGGACGATTCCGCCTACGCCAAACCCGACCCCCGTTACCTCCAAGAACTTTTGGCGCCCTACGCCTATGAAAGCCTGCTCCACGTGGAGGACGCGGAAGTGGGGATTCGCATGGGCCAGGCCTGCGGCGCCGTTTCTATTTTTGCGGAATACGGTTTCGGAGCTTTGCCCCCGGATTTAACCGTGGATTATCGTTTACAAGCGTTGACCGAATTACCGGCCATCGCCGCTCGGTTTTAGGCGCAGTTGTAAGAGCATGAATCCCCCCTAACCCCTACTTCGGTTAGCTCATTACGGCGCCATGAGAAGGGGGAACCGGCGTCGATTCCAAGTCCCCTTGGCAAGGTTTACATTCAAAAGCTAGCTTGGGCAAGACATTTTAACTATTATATTTTTCCATATCCCGACGGATGTCGTCTAGGGGAGATTCCGGCTCGTCGGGAATAAATTCAAAAGAAACTTTAATTTTCCCTTTCCGCCAAGGCTTACCCGGCGCCAATACCTCACACTCGACTCCCTCAAAGCCGACATTCCGCAGGTTGGCGGGGAATTAAAAATGTGGAGATAGTCTAAGCTAGAAAAGGTTCCTTCTAAGGATTGTATCTTCCTGTGCAGATTGAGAATTTAGACCATTTGGGATTAGTGGC
>JAYKIZ010000126.1:0-4494 GCA_035285965.1 Cyanobacteriota bacterium
TAGCCGCCGATGACCACCATTAAATCCAGGGGTTCCTCCACCAGTTTAAACATGGCGTCCTGGCGCTCCTGGGTGGCGTCGCAGATGGTGTTAAAGCTCATAAAGTGCTCGTTCAGCGCCGTCGGGCCGTATTTCCGCAGGAGAGTTTTCTCAAAGAGCTTGCCGATGGCTTCCGTTTCGCTCTTGAGCATGGTGGTCTGGTTGGCGACGCCCAAACGGATCAAATCCCGGTCGGGGTCAAAGCCCTCGGAATGGGCGTTTTTAAATTGGGAGAGAAAAGTCTCTTTATCGCCGCCCTTCAAAATGTAGTCGCACACTTCCTGAGCCTGAGTGAGGTTCAAAACAATCAAATAAGTCCCGGCAAAGGAACTGGTGGCGATAGTTTCTTCGTGGTTATATTTGCCGTGAATGATGGAGGTGTAGTCCTTCTTTTTGTGTTTTTCCACAGAGTTCCAGACCTTGGAAACCCAAGGACAGGTGGTGTCCACAATGGTGCATCCCTTGTCATTCAGGAGTTGCATCTCCGTGACGCTCGCGCCGAAAGCCGGCAAAATGACCACATCCCCCCGCTCCACCGGACTAAAATCTTTAATCCCCTCTCGCGCGTCGATGAAATTCACCGCCATCTCCCGCAGGCGCTGGTTCACCGAAGGATTGTGGATAATCTCGTTGGTAATCCAGAGGCGCTCCTCGGGAAAATGTTGCCGGGTTTCGTAGGCCATGGCCACCGCCCGCTCCACGCCCCAACAAAAGCCAAAGGCTTCGGCTAATTTCAAGGTCACCGCCCCCCGCTCCAGACGGTAGTCATTCTGGCGGATTTCCTGAATGAGTTGGCTCTGGTACTCGCTATTCATCACCCCCATCACCTCGGCGCCGTGACCGAAACCCTTGCGGTGGTAGGTTTCAGATTTTTGCAGGGAGCGTTTAAAGGCTTTGGTGTCCATAACAAGGGGGAGTTTTCAACAAATTTTAGTCCCCATTGTAAAGGCTAGAGACGGTTCCCACTTCAACCCGCTGACGCCGTCCCGCCAAACTCGTTAGAATGAGCGCTAGTCCCTTCTAGGAGAAAACCCATGAGCGCCACCATGACCGCCCCCAGTCGGGGGATCCAACTTTCGGAGAACGCCCTCCAACACGTCCTTAAACTCAGAGAGTCTCAGGGTAAAGACCTCTGTCTCCGGGTCGGCGTCCGCCAGGGCGGCTGTTCCGGGATGTCCTACATGATGGATTTTGAAGATCCCAGTCAAATTCAGGAGCAGGACGAAGTCTTTGATTATGACGGTTTTAAAATCGTCTGCGACCCCAAAAGCCTCCTCTATCTCTACGGCTTAATGTTGGACTATAGCGACGCCATGATCGGCGGCGGTTTTCAGTTCACCAATCCCAACGCCAACCAAACCTGCGGTTGCGGCAAGTCCTTCGGCGTTTAATCTTGGAACAGCCCCCTATAATCCCCCAACTTTGGGGGACTTTGAACCCCTTCTCCCCAGCAGGGGGAGGTTATGGGAAAGTCTCCCAGTATCCTCTAAGTTTCTAGGGGTAAGGTTTGATGAAATTTATCCAGGTCAATAGACCAGCGCCCCTCGGCGGTTTGGGCGAAAATATCGGCGAAGCGGCGCCGCCAATGGAGGTCGTCTCCAGCGTAGGCGTAACGGCTGTGAATGGTCTGGGAAAAGGTTTCGTCTAGTCCCGTTAAACTAATCCAAAGTTCGTAGTTATCGGCGCTCCAATCTTCGGCGGTTTTGCCATAGAGGGGACTGTCCGGATCGATGGGGTGCATGATTAACCAACTCAACCCAAAGACCGGGGTTTGGGAGCGGAGTAATTTCAGGTCGTAAAAGCGCCGGATAGAATGACCTTCCTGAGTGACGTGGTCTCGCACCAAACTAACCCTCACTTGGGCTTCCAAGATGCGATTAGCCCGACGGTTTGCGGCTCGAAACATCAGGGTTTCCACCCCTTCAAAGGGGCAAATCACCGCCACGGCGCTGAAGAGAACCCGAGCGGTGGGTTTGGCAAAGCGGGCAAACATCAGCCCCGTTAAAATGGCGACGGACAAGATCCCCGTAAAAATTTCCAGTGCCGCGATCCAGTGAGCCGTTAGGGTTTCCGGGTACATGGAGCCGTAGCCCACGGTGGAAAAGGTATGAACGCTAAAAAAGAAGACATCTAAGAAGGAGCCGGGATCGGCGTTGGCGATACCGCCCCCGGTAGCCCAATAGAGCGAGGCAAAAATCAAATTAAAGCCAAGGTAAAAGATGGCGACAACGGCGAAAAAGGCCCGCCAGGAGAGCGTTAATAACCCGTGATAAAGATCCGGGCGCACCGGGCGCAGAAGACCCGACTTTTGGGAGCGGTCGATCAGACCCCGAGCGTTAATGAGTTTGGGGCCGGAAGCGCGCCAGGGAAATTTAGGCATAACGGTTAAAGACCGGCGCCGGGGTAGAAGCGATAGCCGATCAGTTTATAAATCAACTTCGCCGCCGTAAATTCCGACACGACGGATTCCCCAAGGGGCGCCAATTCCATCACATCGGCGCCGACCACCTCGAAATCTTCGCAGAGGCGCCGCAGAAACCGGAGGGTTTCATGCCAACCCAAGCCCCCCGGCTCCGGGGTACCCACGCCGGGCAGAAAACCGGGGTCGAGGCCGTCTAGGTCAATGGTCAGAAACACCTTGGGGGTGGCGATCAAAGATAGAGCCTTTTCCACCCACTGGGGATCGCCGTCAATCTCCCGGGCCCAGAGGACGGGAATTTGTTCCGCTTTGATCAACTCCGCTTCTTCCCGACAAATGGCCCGAATGCCCACCGGCAGAGTCGGCAACCCCAACTCCCGCACCCGACGCATGACGCAGGCATGGTTGTGTTCCGAGCCTTCAAAGGTTGAACGGAGGTCGCCGTGGGCGTCGATTTGCACCACCGTAAAGGGTTCGTTTAAGGCGTCTCGATAGGCTTGCGCCACGCCAGTCGTAATGGCGTGCTCTCCCCCCAGGGCCACCACAAATTTTTTGTCCTCAATCAAGCGCCGGACGGTCTCCGTCGTTGCCGCTAACATCCTTTCGGCGCTGAGGTCGGGGGTTTGGCGAGTGTCGGCCACCGCGTCCCAGGTGTAAATGCCGACGGTATGGCAGGGTTCCCAGTCCAGTTCCTCGTCGTAGGCCTCCAGTTGATCCGAGGCTTCTAAAATAGCGTCGGGGCCCTCCTCGCACCCTTTGCGGTAGGTGGTGGTGGCTTCGTAGGGAATGGGCAGAATCACCGCCCGGGCTTGGCTGTAGGGGACTTGGCTCTCGGAGCCGAGGAACTGTTTCATCGGAGGATAGAAGAATTCAGGACTTTTTTATCAGGATGTTTAAGATTTGTCTAAAATTTGTCGGTGTCTGGACGGGGCCCCACAGCGCCGGGTTGATTGACAAATAAATTGCCCGCCGCTTCGTTTTGATAAATACAATCAATTTTTGGTTGTCCTTCCAACGGCCCGGTAAAACCAAAGGTGTTCATGCGATTGCGGCAGTCGTTGACCTGTTGCCCGTCAATCAGTTTTTTTTGCTCCAAAATCGTCCAGTTGCTCCGCCGCAGGACGCAACCGGGTTGCATAATCGGCTGGGTCACATAGACGTTGAACGGATTGAGGGTGATAAAAACCCGCATATCTGTGACGATGGCGCTAGCGCCGAATTGGACGCAAAGTTCCGTATTGGGGGCGCTCCGGTCGATCACCTCCCGGGAGGCCACGTTTTCGGGACTAAAACTGGCGGTAGAGCTAAAACCGATCCCCACCCCTACGCCTAGGATAAAGATACCGCCAAAGAGAGCCAGACTGCCGTAGTTCAGATTAGGGCGCTTGGCTCCCCCTTCCCGCTCTCGGTTATAAGCGTCGTAGGAGCGGGGGTCAGAATACCGGGACGAAGGTTTGCGGGCCATGGGCGGGGAAAAAACGCGTTGGGTTCTCGAAGGGCGGCGCCGGCGCCGCGGCAGAAACGATACCCCAGTATTTTGAGGGTTGAGTTTTTGATCTTAGTCTAACAGCGGCAAGGAACGCCACTGCGTCAAAACCAGACTTACTTGGGGGCTTCGATTCAGAACGGGGCGCTAAGCTTGAGTGGAAAACGCTCAACCCGCTTCGGTCGAGACGCCGACGCTGGGCCCCCGTAGCGGTCAGCGCGCTGAGACTATCAACTCCATAGAGGGAAATTATGACTAGAGTCAAAGGGATTTGGAGGATCGTCGTCTTGGTTTGCTTCGGCTGGAGTCTCCTCTTCGGCGCTGGAGCGGCCCAAGCTTTTTGCGGTTTTTACGTGTCCCAAGCCGACGCCAAACTCTTTAATCAGGCTTCTCAGGTGATTCTGGCTCGGGACGGACAACGGACAATTTTAACCATGGCCAACGATTACCAGGGGCCCGCCAAAGACTTCGCCCTAGTGGTGCCGGTGCCCACTGTCCTTAAACAGGAGCAGGTCAACGTGGGCGAGCGCCGGATTATCGAGCGCCTCGA
>JAYKIZ010000127.1:0-5439 GCA_035285965.1 Cyanobacteriota bacterium
GGGGATGATGACAAAGGGCGGCGCCGGTCGAATCCCCACCCGTAAGGGGTCGGCGCCGAGGGCCGGGGGAGTTAGAGCGAGGAAACCGAGCAAAGCCAGCGCCTTAAACCAATTCACGGCGCTCCTCAGATTCCCCCAGGGCGGTTAAAATTTGCCCCAACAGGTCTTCCCCCTCCGCCACGGATTCAATCTGGGCTAACCGCTCTCGCCAACGGGCGGCGCCGGGAAAGCTTTGGCAGTACCAAACCAGATGTTTGCGGGCTTGAAAGAGGCCCCGCTGTCCCTTTTCCTGCCACAGTAGGCGCAGATGCTCCGCCGCGCAGGTCAGGCGCTCCGCTGGAGTGGCGGCAGGACGAACTTCCCCCGTTCGGAAAAAATGCTCGATTTCCCCCACCAGAAAGGGATTCCCCAACGCGCCGCGGGAGCACATCACCCCGTCGGCGCCGGTTTCTTCCAGGCAGGCCAGCGCCGCGTCGAGGGAAGTGATGTCCCCGTTGGCGATAACCGGAATACTGAGGGCTTTTTTGACCTGGGTAATCCAAGACCACTGGGCCGGCCCCTGATAACCCTGACAACGGGTGCGGGCGTGGAGGGTTAACAGGGAAATGCCGGCGTCCTCTAGGCGCCGGGCGAAATCTAAAATCTGAATTTCCCCTTCGCTCCAACCAAGGCGGGTTTTCACCGTCACCGGCACCTCCACAGCGGCCACCGTGGCTTTAACCAAAGAGACCGCCAGATCCGGATCTCTCAAGAGCGCCGAGCCGCCGCCCTTTTTGGTGATTTTATTCACCGGACAGCCCATATTAATATCAATGGTCTGGGCGCCCTCCGCCACCGCTTTTTGGGCCGCGGCCGCCATGAAATCCGGGCGACCGTCAAAGAGTTGGATACTAATCGGCGCTTCCCCCGGCGCGATGGCCATGACCTGGGGCAAGCGCCGGAGGTGGTGAATTTCCGTCGCGCTGACCATTTCCGTGTAGAGCATGGACTGGGGGGCGTAGCGCCGCACCAGACGGCGAAAAATCTGATCCGTCACCCCGGAGAGCGGCGCTTGTAGAACTCGACTGCGAAGGGTAACGGCGCCGAGGCTCAGGGGTTGGGCGTAGCGGGGATTCCAACGGGGCATGGTCACAGGCGGGAACGGGTCTCCCTGGCCCATCCTATCACTCCGATTCCATGCCCAAAAGTCGCTAAAGTGGAAACAGTCAAAACCCGACGTTGGGGAAACGGCTGAATCACAACACACCCTAAAAATTATTGCAGGAGACGCTCCCTTGGTTAGCGCAGTCCCTTTTAAGACCGAGAAATCAGAAGAAATTTTCGCCGCCGCCCAAACCCTCATGCCCGGCGGGGTTAGCTCTCCCGTGCGGGCCTTTAAATCCGTGGGGGGCCAGCCCATTGTTTTCGACCATGTTTACGGCGCCTATGTCTGGGACGTGGACGGCAACCGCTACATCGATTATGTGGGCACCTGGGGCCCGGCCATCTGCGGTCACGCCCACCCGGAGGTGATCGCGGCGCTGGAAGAAGCCCTGAAAAAAGGCACCAGTTTCGGCGCGCCCTGCGTCCAGGAGAATATTCTGGCGGAGATGGTCATTGACGCCGTCCCCAGTATTGAAATGGTGCGCTTTGTCAACTCCGGCACCGAGGCCTGTATGTCGGTTCTGCGGCTGATGCGGGCCTTTACGGGACGGGAGAAGGTGATTAAATTTGAGGGCTGTTACCACGGCCACGCCGATATGTTCCTGGTCAAGGCCGGCTCCGGCGTCGCCACTTTGGGATTACCGGACTCCCCCGGCGTCCCCAAAACCACCACCAGTTCTACCCTCACGGCGCCCTATAACGACCTAGAGGCGGTGAAGGCGCTCTTCGCCGAAAACCCGGACAGTATCGCCGGGGTGATCCTGGAACCTGTCGTGGGCAACGCGGGCTTTATTCTCCCCGACGCCGGTTTTCTGGAAGGATTGCGGGAACTGACCCAGGACTACGGCGCCCTGCTGGTTTTCGACGAGGTGATGACGGGCTTTCGCATCGCCTACGGCGGCGCCCAGGCCAAATTTGGCATTACCCCAGATCTCACCACCCTGGGGAAAGTCATCGGCGGCGGTCTCCCCGTCGGCGCCTACGGCGGTCGCAAGGACATCATGGCCCTAGTAGCGCCGGCTGGCCCCATGTACCAAGCGGGCACCCTTTCCGGCAATCCCCTGGCGATGACTGCGGGTATTAAAACTCTAGAATTACTGCAAAAGCCGGGAACCTACGAATATTTAGAAAAAGTGACCCATCAACTCAGCCAGGGGTTACTGCAAGCGGCGAAAGACGCCGGTCACGAGGTTTGCGGCGGCTCCCTCAGCGCCATGTTCGGGTTCTTCTTCGCTCCCGGCCCCGTCCGTAATTACGAAGACGCCAAAGGCGCGGATCTGAGCAAATTTAGCCGCTTCCACCGGGGCATGTTAGAAGCGGGCGTCTATCTGGCGCCGTCCCAATTCGAGGCGGGCTTTACCTCCCTAGCCCACGGTCAAACGGAAATCGAGGACACCCTAGCGGCGGCCCGCCGGGTTTTTGCTACCCTATAGGAGTTTTCCCGCCTGGACGCCATGACCGCTATTTCCCCCGCCTCCGACCTCAGCCCCGACGACTACTGCGTTTTGGGGCTAGCCACCTGCTTTCTGCGGGAGGACGGCGCCCTCCATCCCATCGAGGTGATTGAGCCGGTGCCCTCCGCGGCGCTGGAGGCCATTTTTAAGGACGTGCCCACCTCCTACCAACAGTTAGTGGCGGTTCCCCTCGGGGAGCTTGACCCCGCTACGGAGTTCCCCAAACCCCCGTCTTTCCCCGCCGGCGCTCAATGGTGCGAGAATTTCCCTGAGCGCCTGCTGGCCGCGGCCCGCACCTACCAAAGCCGTCCCCAGAGTCGGGAGTTGATTCCTTTGGGGGACTCCTACGAACCGCCCAATTATTCCCTAGAGCGGAAACGGGTGCTCAACGCCGCCCACCTCGTCCGCCCGGAAGATAACGTCAAACAACATCCCCTCACCCACCAAACCCTTTAGGTTTTGCCTGAATCCCTATGCTTAAGCTCTACGGCGCCGCCCAAAGTCGGGCCTCCATCGTTCAATGGTACCTAGAAGAATTGGCGCTGCCCTACGAATTTGTCTCCCTCGATCTCAAGGCCGGAGAACACCGTCAAGCGCCCTTTACCGACATTAATCCCTTCGGCAAAGTGCCGGCGCTGGTGGACGGGGATCTCTCCGTCTGGGAATCCGGCGCTATTTTGCTCTATTTGGCGGAAAAAAACGGTCAATTGGCCGATTTAGCCCAAAAAGCGACGATTAGCCAGTGGGTTCTCTTCGGCAATTCCACCCTCGCTAACGGTCTCTTTATCGAACAATTCCGGGAGCGGGAAATGCCCCGTTTGCTGGGGGTTTTAAACGCTGTGTTGGAAAAGCAAGATTATTTACTGGGGGACGCCTTCACTGTGGCGGATGTGGCCGTCGGCTCCATTTTGGCCTACGTCCCCATCATGCTCAAGCTCAATTTTGACGACTATCCCCAAGTAGCGGCCTACGTCCAGCGCCTAACCTCCCGTCCCGCTTTCCAAAAAACCATCGGCTACCGTCCAGGGTAATCACTGTTGACCAGAATTCCTATACGGCATTCACATCTGGCGTGCAAAAACGATATTAGGAGTATATTCTAATATCTAAATACTTTTTTGTGAGAGAAAAAGCGAGAAAATCTGAGTAGAATCTAGAAAATTCTCTACTCAAAGCAAGATTTAATGCAATCTTATTCACTAAATCTCCGGCAAAAAATTGTCGATGCCCATATAAATGTACTTCTTTGCTAAACTCCAAAGCGCCGTCAGCAGGAACCAGAGTCGTCTGGTGTGTCCCCTGGATCCCAACCCGGAAATGTTGCCGCCCTTAGTTTCTGGGAGTCTGATCGACCATTTAGCCCAGTGTTTAGACTTGATCCTTGAGCAAAGCCGGGATCGCGTCTGCGCCTATAAACCGACTTGGGGCTTTTACGAAGCCCTCGGCGCCGCGGGTTTAGAACTGTGGGAGCGGGTCTTGAGTCGGATTCCCCCAGAAATTCCGGTGATCTTGGACGCCAAACAGGGGGATTTAAACACCAGCACGGTTTTTGCCCGCAAGATTTTTGAAGATTGGGGCGTCGACGCCGTAACCCTGATCCCCTACGCCGGACAGGATCACAGCGCTCCTTTTTTGCTCTATGGCGACCGGGGCGTTTTTCTGCTTTGTCATACCTCTAATCCCGGCGCTTTAGTTCTGCAAAATTTTCCCGGCGCCGAGAATCCGTTCTATCTCCAAGTGGCGCGAGAGGTGCAAAGTTGGGCGCCGGCGGAGCAATTGTTTCTAGAAATCGGCGCTCAAGACCCGGAGATTTTACGACAGATTCGCAGACTAGCGCCGGAACGCACTTTTTTACTGCGGAGTATCTGGGGAGAAAATAGCGATTTAGCCCAACTCCTCGGCGCGGCGGTGAACGCCCAGGGAGAAGGCGTTTTGATTCCCGTCCCCCAGGACTATTGTTTAAATCTGGAAGATTGGAATTTACGGTTGAGTCGTCTCAATCAAGAGATCAATCAACACCTAGAACAAACTCTCAAGCCTTCCGAGTCAGCGCCCCCCTGGGCGCCGGATTTGTGCTTTCTGGAACCCCATCCCCATCAAGAGTTAATCTTAGAACTCTTTGATCTCGGTTGTTTACTCTTTGGGGAATACGTTCAAGCCAGCGGCGCCACCTTTAACTACTACATCGATCTGCGGCGCATTATTTCCAACCCCCAACTGTTCCGCGACGTCCTCCGGGCCTACGGCGATATTTTAGAAACCCTAGACTTTGACCGCGTCGCCGGCATTCCCTACGGCTCCCTCCCCACGGCGACGGGTCTCTCCCTCCTGCTACACAAACCCATGATCTATCCCCGCAAAGAAGTCAAAGCCCACGGCACCCGGCGCTTGATTGAAGGGCATTACGAGCCGGGGGAAACAGTGGTCGTGGTGGACGATATTTTGATCAGCGGCAAAAGCGCCTTGGAAGGCGCCGCTAAGTTAGAGTCCGCCGGATTAAGGGTGCAAGATATTGTGGTTTTGATCGACCACGGCGCCGGGGTCAAAGAGCGTCTCCAGCAGGAGGGTTACACCGCCCGGGCCGTTTTAGATATTAAGGAAATTACCCAGACCCTCTACGGCGCCGGCCGTCTGACAGAAGACCAATACGCGGCGCTGGCATAGATTTCCCTTGAATCTTGCTGACGAGCTTGCGCTCAAAGTTTTGCCGCTTGGCGCATCGCGGCCGTTGTAATAGGAGCGTCTCACTTTTGTAATCTAGACGGGCGGGATGCTCATCCCACAGTCAAAGTTAGTGGACCGGGCATCTTGCTTGTGCAAATCTGAGATGCTCCCTGAAATA
>JAYKIZ010000128.1:0-10753 GCA_035285965.1 Cyanobacteriota bacterium
GCGCGGAGCACCGCTTCGGTGATTGTTTCTGTAGGAGTGACCATAGTTTTTATCAGGTATCAGTTATCAGTTATCAGCTATCAGGTATCAGGTATCAGTTATCAGTTATCAGGTTTGATCACTGTTAACTGTTGACTGTTCACTGTTACCTGTTATCTGTCTTTAGCCAAAGCGCCCGCTGACGTAATCCTTGGTTTCCTGTTGTTGGGGGTTGCCAAAGATGTTTTCTGTGCGGTCGAATTCCACCAGATAGCCGATTTTGTTGCCTTTGCCGGTGGCTTCGGCGTTGAAGAAGGCGGTCATATCGGCGACGCGGGTGGCCTGTTGCATGTTGTGGGTGACGATGACGATGGTGTACTTTTCTTTTAGCTCATTCATCAACTCCTCCACCTTAAGGGTGGAAATGGGATCCAGCGCCGAGCAGGGTTCGTCCATCAGTAAAACTTCCGGTTGCATGGCGATGGCCCGGGCGATACAGAGACGCTGTTGTTGCCCCCCGGAAAGAGAAAAGCCGCTGGCCTGAAGTTTATCTTTCACCTCGTCCCAGAGCGCCGCCCGTCGTAGGGAGGACTCCACCAGTTCTTCCAGATTGCCCTGGTAATTATTGACCCGAGCGCCGTAAACCACGTTATCAAAAATGGTCTTGGGGAAGGGGTTGGGTTTCTGGAAGACCATGCCGATATTTTTGCGGACCGCCACGGGATCCACATCCGGCGCGTAAAGGTCTTGACCGTGGTAGTCGATGCGCCCGTCCACCCGGAAACCGTGGATCAGGTCGTTGAGGCGGTTAAAGCACCGGAGAATCGTGCTCTTGCCGCAACCGGAGGGGCCGATAAAGGCTGTGACTTGATTCTTAGCAATGCCGAGGGTCACGTCCCGCACCGCCCGGTAGGCGCCGTAGTAAATATCGATATTATGGGTGCGAATCACCGTCTGTTCATTGCCGACGGGCGCGTCTTGGGAATTCATAGAATTAACTCCAGAGGAGGGTTAGAAGGATTTGCGACGGGTGGCGAGACGAGCGCCGACGCTGGTGGCGAGGACTAAAAACACCAGAATTAGGGAGGCGGCCCAAGCGAGTTGTTGCTGGGGCGCGAAGGGCACCGTGGCGAAGTTATAGACCAACACCGCTAGGGTGGCGATGGGTTCCTTGACCCCCTTGGGCCAGAAGTTGGAAAACAGCGCCGTAAAGATTAGAGGGGCGGTTTCCCCCGCGGCCCGGGCGATGGCTAAGGTGACGCCGGTCAAAATGGAAGGCAGCGCCGCGGGGAGAACGATAAATAAGACGGTTTGAAACTTATAGGCGCCGACTCCGAGAGCCGCCCAGCGAATATCCTGGGGCACGATTTGCAGAGCCTCGTCCGTGGTGCGGATAATGGTGGGAAGCATCAACACCGCCAAAGCGGCGCCGCCGGCGATGGCGGAAAAGCCCAAAATTCCAGAAGCCACAAAGAGACCATAGGCGAAAATCCCGGCGATGATGGAGGGCACGCCGCTGAGGATGTTGGTGGCGAAGCGCACTCCCCGAGCGATCTGGTTGTCGTCGCTAAATTCCGAAAGGTAAATGGCGGCCAACACCCCGATGGGCACCGCGAAGGCCACGGCGATGGAGACCACGATTAAAGTGCCGATAATGGCGTTGGCCACCCCGCCCCCGCTCAATCCCGGCGGCGGCGGCAATTTAGTGAACAGGTCGAGGTTAATCCGGCTCACGCCTTGGATGGTGACGTAAATCAGCACCGCGAAGAGGGGGATCAGGGTCAACAGCAGGCAGGCGCCGGCGACCCCGGTCATGATCATTCCCACAAGGGTGCGGGGACTAGAACTTTGTTTCTTAAGATTAGCGACGGTCATGGGAGTTTAGGAGTATTTAGCCTTGACTTTGTTGACAATAAATTCGGCCAGGATATTCACCACCAAAGTCAGGAGCATCAGCACCAAACCGGCGTACATCAGCGCCGCCACCTGCATCCCCGATGCTTCGGCGAATTGGTTCGCCAGCAGAGAGGCGATGGTATTAGCGGGGTCTAACAAAGAGGCGCTCAGTTTATTAGAGTTGCCGATCAACATGGTCACGGCCATGGTCTCCCCCATGGCCCGCCCCAGCGCCAACATAATGCCGCCGACAATACCGGAGAAGGCCGCTGGCACGAGCACCCGGAAAATGGTTTCCCACCGGGTGGCCCCCAGCCCCAAAGAGGCTTGACGGAGTTCCGGGGGCAGAGAGGAGAGGGAGTCCCGAGCGATGGCGGTGATAATGGGCAAAATCATAATGGCCAACACCACCGACGCCGGCAACATCCCCGGCCCCGCCGGTTTAGAGCTAAAGAGGGGAAGCCAACCTAGGGTTGCGTTGAGCCAAAAGCCCAGGGGTCGGAGGAGGGGGATAAGCACAAAAATGCCCCAAAGCCCATAAACGACGCTAGGAATGGCCGCCAGCAGTTCCACGAGGAAAACGAGAACGACCCGGATATTAAGGGGGAT
Organism: Cyanobacteriota bacterium; assembly: GCA_035285965.1. Lineage (GTDB taxonomy): Bacteria > Cyanobacteriota > Cyanobacteriia > Cyanobacteriales > Microcystaceae > Synechocystis. The sequence goes on from JAYKIZ010000128.1 coordinate 2,485, forward strand.
AAAATCCTCGCTCAGGAAAACCGCGGTTCCCAAACCGAGGGGCACCGCCAGCAATAGCGCCAAAGCCGAGTTTACCAGAGTGCCCACAATCACCGCCAAGGCGCCGTATTGGTTCCGCACGGGGTCCCAGACGTTAGAGAAGAGAAAGCCGACATTGTATTCGGCGATGGCGGGCCAGGCCCGAATCGTCACCACTAGGGCGATGAGCAGGAGAATTAAACCGATGCCGACGGCGAACGCCAACGTCAAGCCACGGAAACCCGTTTCTAAGTTTTTCTCCAGAGCGGAGCGGGATTGAAGCGCCGAGGGGCGGGAATAGGAAGGGGCGACCATATTAAAACGATGGGAATTAACCAGAATAGCCCCCCGGCGGGAGGGCTGTTAACAAAGAAGGGGGGACTATTTAACCTTGATTTGGAAATCGGGGCTGATTTGGTCCGCGACCGCCGCCACTTTTTCCACCACGTTGGGGGGTAGGGGAATATAGCCTAAAGCGGCGCTTTGCTGTTGCCCCGTCGTTAACCCGTACTGCACCATCGCCTCGATCCCCTTGGCCTTCATGGGGTCGTCGTAGGTTTTGTACATCAGCATCCAGGTGTAGGTGACGATGGGATAGGACTGCTCCCCGTCGGGGTTAATAATAAAAGCCCGCAGGTTTTCCGGTAACTCCACCGTGGCCAAGGTGGCCGCCGCGGACGCTTCGTCCGGGACGACAAACTGACCGGCTTTGTTTTGCAGGGTCGCCATGGTCAGGTTGTTATTTTTGGCGTAACCGTATTCAACGTAGCCAATCGCGCCTTCGTTTTGTTGAATGTTGGCCGTCACGCCTTCATTGCCTTTGCCGCCGATAAATTTACCTTTAGCCGTGGGCCACTGGACGCTCTTACCGTCGCCGATGCTCTCTTTCCATTTGGGGCTGACGGCGCTCAGGTACTTGGTGAAGACCCCGGTGGTGCCGCTACCGTCGGAGCGGTGAACCACGGTGATGGGCGCGTCGGGCAATTTCAGGTCGGGGTTATCCGCCACCAGTTTGGGGTCGTTCCATTTGGTGATTTCCCCCATGAAAATAGCCACTTGGTTTTCCTGGGAGAGTTTCAAACCTTCGATGCCGGGGAGGTTATAGGCGAAGACGATACTGCCCGCGGTCATGGGAAGCATGAGCACGCCTTTAGCGACCTTGGCGATTTCCTCGTCCTTCATGGCGGTGTCGCTAGCGCCGAAATCCACGGTGCCGGCGGTAAATTGCTCCACCCCGGCGCCGCTTCCCACGGACTGGTAGTTGACTTGCAGATTGGGAACTTCTTGATTCAGACCCACAAACCAGTTTTGATAAAGGGGCGCGGGGAAAGTCGCCCCGGCGCCGGTGAGGGCCACTTGGGCGGTGATGGCTTCTTTGATGTTGGCGCTCAGGGAGGGGGCGCCTGCGGTTTGTTCGCCGCCGCCGGTTTCCGTGCCTGTTTGCTCGCCGCCGCCGCCGCAGGCCGCCAGACTCAAAGACAGGGCCAGGGCCGCGAGAGTGGGCGCTAAGCGGAAGGTTGGGAATTGAGGTCTAATCATAAAATTAGGAGAGGGAAGGAAATAATGCCAAAATGCAAAACAGACACAGATGATACCGTTTTGTATAGCAACTCTTGGTAAAGGTGAGGTTAAGGGATGTCATTAATAGGCAAAAGTTATGATTGGCTGGTGGTCGGCGCCGGTCTAACGGGGACGGTTTTGGCCTACGAATTGCGGAAACAGGGGTTGAAGGTTCTCCTCCTGGAAAAAGCCCCCCGTCCCCTCAACGCCACGGCGCTCAGCTATGGCGGCATTCCCTACTGGGTCGGTCAAAGTCCTTGGCAGAGGCGACTCTGTCAGGAAAGTCGGTTACTTCTCTCCCAGTTGGATCAAGAACTCGGCGCCGGGACAGAGTATCGGGAGTTAGATTTGCTCCTTTACCTACAACCGGGGGACGAACCCCAGAGTTTGGCGCAAACTTTTCAATCCTGTCGTATTGTCCCCCAATGGCTAGACGTTTCCGCGGCGACGGACCTGGAACCTCAGCTTAATGCCGACGCGATTACCGGCGCTTTTACAGTTCCCCACGGCCACGTTCATCCCGGTAAATTACTCAACGCCTACCTCGGCGCTTTTACCCGCTTGGGGGGAGAGGTTGTTTTAGAAAAGGTTCAGTCTTTAGCATCCAAGGAAGTCAAAACGCCCCAAAACGTTTACCGGAGCGAACAGATTATTCTCTGTAACGGCGCCGAGGCCCGGGGGTTATTGAAAACCCTCGGCGTAAACCCCGCCCTCTACTTTAGTCAAGCCCAAATGATTAAAACAGCGCCGACCAACCGGCGCTTGCGAACCCTAGTAATGCCCGCCCGCTTTGGTCGCTTGGCGCTAGAAGCCCAGGCGCCCCAGTGGGATTGGGATAGTCAAAATTCCCAAACTTGGGCGGAAATTCTGGAAGTCGGCGGTGTTCAGTTTCTAGACGGCTCCCTCTGTCTGGGACAAATTACTCAATTTACGCCCCGGTTAAACCACCGGCCGGATTTAGCCCAGGCGGAGCGCAAATTACGAAGCGCTTTGGGAGAAATCCTGCCCAACCTAGCGGCGCTGGCGGGTCAAACTTTTAACTGTTCCGTGGCCTTTAACCCCTCCCCCTATCCCCTGGTCGGCGCTGTTCCGGGACAGGAGGATTTGTATTTATTTACCGGTTTTAGCAGTCCCTTTTGCTACGTCCCCCCCCTCGCCCGCCATTTTGCCCAGGCGGTTACGGGTCAAGCCTCCCAGATTTACCGAGAAGTCGAGGGTAAAACTAGGTCAGCTTTTCATAATTCTTAACCTAGGTTACACTGGCTTACTAAATCTGAAAGAGGAATCCTTCCGCATGGTAGCCGCCCCCGTTAAGCAAAAATACGATATTAAAGACATTGGTCTGGCGCCGTTAGGTCGTCAGCGCATCGACTGGGCCGGCCGGGAAATGCCGGTGCTCAAACAAATCCGCGACCGTTTCGCCAAGGAAAAGCCCTTCGCCGGTCTGCGTCTGGTGGCCTGTTGCCATGTCACCACGGAAACCGCTCACCTGGCCATCGCCCTCAAGGCTGGCGGCGCCGACGCGGTGCTGATCGCCAGCAACCCCCTTTCCACTCAAGACGACGTGGCGGCCTGCTTAGTCGCCGACTACGACATTCCCGTTTTCGCCATCAAAGGGGAAGACAACGACACCTACCACCGCCACGTGCAAACGGCGCTGGATCATAAACCCCAAATCATCATTGACGACGGCTCCGACGTGGTGGCGACCTTAATCCAAGAGCGCCAGCATCAAGTCCCCGACATCATCGGCACCACCGAAGAAACCACCACCGGCATTGTTCGTCTGCAAGCCATGTTCAAGGAAGGGGTGCTGACTTTCCCCGCCATGAACGTCAACGACGCCGACACCAAACACTTCTTTGACAACCGCTACGGCACGGGGCAATCCACCCTCGACGGCATTGTTCGGGCCACCAATATCCTGCTAGCGGGTAAAACCATCGTCGTGGCCGGCTACGGCTGGTGCGGCAAAGGCGTGGCCATGCGGGCTAAGGGCCTCGGCGCTAATGTCATTGTCACGGAAATTAACCCCGTTCCCGCCATTGAAGCGGCCATGGACGGTTTCCGGGTTATGCCCATGAGCGAAGCCGCCCAGGAAGGCGATATTTTCATTACCGTCACCGGCAACAAACACGTCATCCGGGGCGAGCATTTCGCCGCCATGAAAGACGGCGCTATTGTGTGCAACTCCGGTCACTTCGACATTGAAATCGACCTCAAGGCCCTGCGGGAGCAAGCCAGCGAAGTCAAAGTGGTGCGCAACTTCACCGAGCAGTACAGCCTCAAAAACGGCAAATCCGTCATCGTTATCGGCGAAGGCCGTCTGGTCAACCTCGCCGCCGCGGAAGGCCACCCCAGCGCCGTGATGGACATGAGCTTCGCCAACCAGGCGCTGGCCTGCGAATATCTGGTCAAAAATAAAGGGCAACTGGAGCCGGGTCTCCACTCTATCCCCGCGGAGGTAGATCAGGAAATCGCCCGCTTGAAACTGCAAGCCATGGGCATTGTCATTGATAGCTTGACCGCCGAGCAGATTCAATACATCAACTCCTGGACCTCCGGCACCTAAGCCCCTCACCAGAAGGCATTAGATCCCCCCTAGCCCCCCTTGGAAAGGGGGATTGTCCCACTGAGCTTGCCGAAGTGTAGGGGGATCAAAATGCTCACACCCGCCCTCAATTACCTGGATAAACTGAAACAATGTCTCAATGGTTGGCGGACTGGATTCCCTCAATAATGAATCAACTGGGCTATTTGGGTATCGCCCTCTTGATGTTTCTCGAAAATCTATTTCCGCCCATCCCCTCGGAATTGATTATGCCCCTGGCGGGCTTCACCGTTTCCCAGGGCAAAATGGACTTTTTCGGCGCCGTCCTAGCGGGTTCCATTGGCACGATTCTCGGCGCTTACCCTTGGTATTATCTCGGCAAATGGGTCAACGAAGAGCGACTGGAACATCTGGCGGATAAGTATGGAAAATGGCTCAGTCTCGGCGCGAAAGATATTCACAAAGCCAACGCCTGGTTTAACCGTCACGGCGGCAAGGCGGTCTTTTTTTGCCGGTTAGTGCCCGGCGTGCGCACTTTAATTTCCCTGCCCGCGGGGATTAACGCCATGCCCCTGCTTCCCTTTACTCTTTATAGCAGTTTAGGCACTCTCCTCTGGGCGCTCTTTTTAACCGGCGCCGGCTATAAGTTGGGAGATCACTATGAATTGGTGGACGAATATTTAGGGCCGGTTTCTAAAATTGTTCTCGCTAGCTTAGTTATTTTCGCCCTGCTCTGGATCGTTCGCAAACAATGGCGTAAAGCCAGTTAGCGCCGTAAATAGCCTATGTTTCTCTCTAGTCTCCTCGCCATCTTCCGCAAAGAATTTCTAAGTTACTTCGCCTCCCCCTTCGCCTATGTAATCGGCGCCGTTTTTTGGCTGATTTCCGGTCTGTTCTTTGGCCTGTTTCTGGATAATGTTATTCAAAACGCCGAATTTAACCGTCAGGCGGGGATGAATACCCCCATCGATGTAGCTACGGAATTTCTCGGTAGTTACCTCGGGGTGATTATTTTCCTGCTTTTAGTGCTCCTGCCGGCGCTGTCCATGGGTCTCTACGCCGAGGAGCGCAAGCGGGGCACCTTGGAATTGCTGGCCACCTCGCCGGTGACCAATTGGGGCGTGGCGCTGGGAAAACTCCTGGGCGTTTTTACTTTTTTTACCGTTTTAATGGTTCCCCTCTGGATTTATCAAGCTGTAATTTTCAGCGCCGCCGATCCCCCCTTTCCCATTCCCCTGATTCTGAGCGCCAACGGCGCTGTTTTGCTGGTGGCGGCCTCGATTTTATCCTTGGGAATGTTCATTTCTTCCCTCACCGACAGCGTCATCATCGCCTACATTTTGACCTTTGTAGGGGTTTTCGCGCTCTGGATTGTGGATGTTTTCGCCCGCAGAGTGGGAGGAACCGCAGGGGATATTTTAGCTTCCCTGTCGTTGTTTCAGCCCTATAATGATTTGGTGAGCGGCGTGGTCAAAACCCCGGCCCTCGTTTTATTCGCCAGTTATATTTTCCTCGGCGTGTTTCTCACCGCCCAATCCATCGAGGCGCTCCGCTTCCAGCGCGCTTAAATTAAGGACGGCGCCGATAACCAGCCGACTTGAATGGGCCCTTTTAATGTTTGATTGTGTAGGTAATTGGTCTAAATCTTGGCGTCACTAGGTTTTGGTTTGTCCCCTCTCTCCAAAATAACGGCGCATTCCACATGGCGGGTTTGGGGGAAAAAGTCGGCGCCTTGAAGCCAAACCGGTCGATAGTCCCCTTCAGCGCCGAGAATTTGCAGATCCCGCGCTAGGGTGGCCGGTTCGCAACTGATATAAACCAGGGTTTGGGGACTCCAGCGTAGGAGTTGGTCTAAAACCGGCCGGTCTAAGCCTTTGCGAGGAGGATCGAGGAGGACAAAATCCGGCGCTGTTTCCAGTTGAGCTAACCCCTCCGCCACGGTTCCCTCCCAGAAGAGCACGTCGGTGAGCAGGTTTAATTCGCCATTGTGGCGAGCCTGTTGGATGGATTGAGGATTGTTTTCCATGCCCATCACTTGGGCGCCGCTTTGGGCCCGTTGGGCGAGGGGCAGGGTGAAGGCGCCGACGCCGCAGTAAGCGTCGATTAAAAATTCGTAGCGGGAGAAATCCAGTTGAGCGAAGACCGCTTCCAGTAAAGCTTCCGCAACTTCCGTATTGACCTGGAAAAAGGTGTCCGGCGCTAATTCAAAGGTGAGACCGGCGAAGATTTCCCGGCAACTGCCCCGCCCGGCGATGATCCGGGTTTCCGGGCCAAAGATGACGTTATGGGGCTGGGGTTGGAGGTTAAGGGCCACCCCCACTAGGTCGGGATAACGTTGGAGCCAGATTTCCGCCTGAGGTTGCAGGTTAGTCAAAGACGGCTGGGCGCTGACGAGGGTCAGTAAAATTTCCCCGGTGCGACGCCCAATTCTCAGGGATAAATGGCGCAGTTTGCCCCGGCGCTGGCTTTCGTCGTAGATAGACCAGCCCTGGAATTGAATGTCGGCTTTGATTTCTTTCAAGAGCAGGTCTAAACGGCTGTCTTGAACAGGGCATTGGTTCAAGTTAATTAACCGATGGCTCTGGCGCTGGTAATAGCCCGCCTGTACTTGTCCCGCGGCGGAGCGGCCGAGGGGATAGGTGGCTTTGTTGCGGTAGCCGAGGCCCTGATCATTCCCCAGTAGGGGTTGGAGGGGCAGGTCTTGAAATTGCCCAATCCGTTCCAGGGTTTGCTTTAACTGGGCTTGCTTGATCCGGCGCTGTTCCATCAGGGAAAGGTGTTGCCACTGACAACCGCCGCATTTGTCCGCCACAATACAGGCAGGCCGAATCCGTTCCGGGCTGGGCTGGAGAATTTCCAGACATTGCCCCAGCAGGTAATTCTTTTTAATCTGGACGATCTTGACCCGCAGATGATCACCCGGCGCCGCGTCCGGCACAAAGACCACCCGCTCTTCGTGGCGCCCCACCCCTTCGCCGTTGTGGTTGAGGTCGGTGATGGTCAGTTCGATCTGTTGTCCGGGTTCCATTGCGCTTGCCGTTAAAGAGAGGAGAGTATAATCCGCTTAACTCCCCTGATCATCCTAGCCCAATTCCCCCCATCCCATGACCGCCCCCCGTCAATCCTCCAGCGCCGCCTTGAGAAACCGTCAACCCATCGGGGAGGTTTTAGCGCGAGTTTTGCCCCCTGGGGGAACGGTGTTGGAAATCGCCGCCGGGACGGGGGAACACGCCGTTTACCTCGCGTCTCGCTTTTCCAATCATCCTTGGCTTCCCACAGATTGTAATCCCTTGGCTTTAGAGAGTATTCAAGCCTGGCGAGAGGCGGAACCGAGTCCTAACCTGCTAGCACCGATTTTTTTAGATGTAGAAACAACGCCCTGGCCCGTGGAATCGACCCCGCCCCCGGAACCCGTCAGCGCCGTTTTAGCCATTAACCTGATCCATATTTCTCCTTGGTCCGCGACTGAGGCCTTAGTAACCGGCGCTGGTCGGATTTTGCCCCCCGGCGGTCTGCTTTACCTCTACGGCCCCTACCGGAGACGAAATCGGGCGCTGGAACCCAGCAACGAAGCCTTTGATCTTTCTCTCCGCCAGAGGAATCCACTCTGGGGTCTGCGGGAATTGGAAACTGTGGCGGCTTTGGCCCAAACCGAGGGGTTCACCCTAGCGGCAACTGTCCCCATGCCGGCCCAGAATCTCTCCCTGATTTTCACCCGCGACAACCTCCCGGAAACTTGCTAGGATCGGGGCCGAACCCTCTCCTAGGAGATTGTGATGGACATCGATACCGAGCGTCTGTTTAACCTTTTGGAACGGATTGCCCAAGCTCTAGAAAGGATGGCCCCCTGCGAATCGGCGCCGAATCTGACCTACGATTTAGGGGAATTTAAAACCTTTGATTGGCAAGCCATCGGCGCTTCGGTGGAAGTGGCGGATCAGTACGGCCCGGCCGTTGTCGTCTGGCAGGGCAATCGCTTTACCCGGCGCTCGCCGGAGAACGCCTACAACACTGCCATTTTTTATTCCCGTTGCGTGGGCAAGGAGGGCGACCGCAATCTCTACGAGCGCCTGATTACCTTTAAGGAACTCCCCAAAAACGCCCGTCCCATCTCTCGGGAAGCGGAGGCGAAAATTCAAA
>JAYKIZ010000129.1:0-3481 GCA_035285965.1 Cyanobacteriota bacterium
ACCTTGCCCTTCCCCGCGGCCAATCAAAAAATCATCGACGCCCTCCGTCGGCGCTTTGCCTAGGAGAACAGAACGGCGCCGGGACTTTCAGGCTAGGGCCTTCTTCGCTAGGATAAAGGTTTGAAGATTAACCGCCGATTAAGATCCTATCTGTTTGCCATGACTAGCGCCCCGAGTCAATCTCCCGAGTCCGCCCCCTCGTCCTTAACCGCGGAAGAAGCCTTCCAGCAGGGGATGGAACGCTACGAAGCCGGGGAAGATCCCCAGACCCTCATCCCTTGGTTTAAGGACATTTGCGACCGAGCGCCGAAAAACGCCACAGCTTGGAGTTGTCTCGCTTGGCTCTATCTGCTGGCGGACCGGCCTTCCCCGGCGCTAAAAGCGGCCCAGCGGGCGGTTAAGGTCGACGCCAAACACCCCCAAGCTCAGGTTAACTTGGCGCTGGCCATGCTAGCCGCGAAACGCTCCGGGGTGCGTCCCCATGTCGAACTGGCGGCCCAAATTATGTCTCTAGACCAAGAGTTGTCCAAAATTGTGCTGGAGAGTTTAGAAGACGGTCTGCAACGGAAACCGGATTGGGAGGACGCCAAACGGGTGCGGAAATGGCTTTTGGGATAATTCCGGCGCTTTTGCAACCTTGATTGCAGTCCGCCCCAAACAATGGCGGTAAGATGCGAAAATCATCCTTCAGTTGCAATGGCAGGTCTATGTACGAGAAACTTCAGCCCCCCGGCGCCGGCTCAAAAATTACCTTTGCGGACGGCAAACCCCAAGTGCCCAACGATCCGATTATTCCCTTCATCCGGGGAGACGGCACGGGGGTGGATATTTGGCCTGCGACCCAAAAAGTCCTCGACGCGGCGGTGGCCCAGGCCTACGGGGGCGAGCGTCAAATCCATTGGTTTAAAGTGTACGCCGGGGACGAAGCCTGCGACCTCTACGGCACCTACCAGTATTTGCCGGAAGACACCCTCAAAGCCATCGGCGAATACGGCGTCGCCATTAAAGGCCCCCTGACCACCCCCATCGGCGGCGGCATTCGCTCCTTAAATGTGGCTCTACGGCAAATTTTTGACCTCTACGCCTGCGTCCGTCCCTGCCGCTATTATCCCGGCACCCCCTCTCCCCACAAGTCCCCGGAAAAGCTGGACGTGATCGTCTATCGAGAAAATACGGAGGATATTTACCTGGGTATCGAATGGAAGCAAGGAAGCCCCATCGCCGACCAACTCATTCATCTATTGAATACGGAACTGATTCCCGCCACCCCGGAGCACGGTAAAAAACAAATCCCCCTGGATTCCGGTATCGGTATCAAACCCATTAGTAAAACTGGCTCCCAGCGCCTGGTGCGGCGGGCCATCCAACACGCCCTCAAGTTGCCCCCCGCTAAACAACAGGTGACCTTGGTTCATAAGGGCAACATTATGAAATACACCGAAGGCGCTTTTCGGGATTGGGGCTACGAATTGGCGACGACGGAATTTCGGGCCGAGTGCGTGACGGAGCGTGAGTCCTGGATTTTAGACAATCAAGACCGGAACCCCGACCTTTCCCTAGAAGACAACGCCCGCAAAATCGAGCCGGGTTACGACGCCCTGACGGAGGAGAAGCAAGCCGCGGTTCGGGCCGAAGTGGAGGCGGTTTTAACGCAGATCGGCGCTAGCCACGGTCAGGGGCAATGGAAAACTAAAATTATGGTCAACGACCGCATCGCCGATAGTATTTTCCAACAAATCCAAACCCGCCCCGACGAGTACTCCATCCTCGCCACCATGAACCTCAACGGCGACTACCTCTCCGACGCCGCCGCGGCCATTGTGGGGGGTCTGGGTATGGGCCCCGGCGCTAATATCGGCGACCGAGCGGCTATTTTTGAAGCCACCCACGGCACGGCGCCGAAACATGCGGGCTTGGACCGGATTAATCCCGGCTCCGTGATTCTTTCCGGGGTGATGATGTTGGAATTTATGGGCTGGCAGGAAGCGGCGGATCTGATTAAAAAAGGCATCGGCGCCGCCATCGCCAATCGGGAGGTGACCTACGATTTGGCCCGCCTGATGGAACCCCCCGTCAATCCGCCCCTCAAGTGTTCCGCCTTCGCCCAGGCGATTATCGACCATTTTGGCGATTAAGCCCCGGCGCTCCGCCCATTCCGCCCCTCGATGTTAGATTCCCGCACCGTCAATAGTCTTTGGTGCTCCGTTTTGGCGGAGACTTTAGTTCGCTTAGGACTAACCCAAGCGGTTCTTTGTCCGGGGTCTCGCTCCAGTCCCCTGACCCTAGCGTTGGCCCGTCATCCTCAGTTGGAAACCTTGCCGGCGCTGGACGAGCGCTCCGCCGCTTTTTTCGCCCTGGGTTTAGCCAAAGCTAAGGGGAAAGCCGTCGCCTTGGTCTGCACCTCCGGCACCGCGGCGGCCAACTTTTTTCCGGCGCTGGTGGAAGCCCGGATGAGCCAAGTTCCCCTATTGGTTCTGACGGCGGATCGTCCCCCGGAATTGCGTCACTGTCGGGCTGGGCAGACTATTGATCAAGTTAAGCTCTACGGCGCCTATCCCCAATGGCAGGCGGAATTAGCGCCGCCGGAAAATCGGTTAGACCTTTTGCGGTATCTACGGCAGACCTTGGTTTACGCCTGGGAACAGGCCCATTGGCCTCGCCGGGGCGTTGTTCATCTTAACTGTCCTTTTCGGGAACCCCTAGCGCCGTTAGGAGAAGAAACCCTAGGATTTCCCCCCGGTTTTGACCCGGAAACCTTTTTTTCGGCGCTCGCCCCCGCTTTTCCGGTTGTAACGCCTCAACTGACCAGCGCCGTTCCCTCCTTGCCCCCCAAGGGCCTGATCCTCTGCGGCTATTGTTTGGGCGATCTAGATCCTGAAACTGTCGGCGCCCTCGCTCGGCGCTTGGGTTACCCAGTTTTAGGGGATGGAATTTCTCCCCTTAGAAACGGTTATCTGGGCGATTATCCCCTCATTAGCCGCTACGACTTTATTCTGCGCTCCTCCGAGGCCGCCCGAAATTTACAGCCTCAAGCCATTATTCAAATTGGGGAACTCCCCACCAGCAAGGAACTGCGGGATTGGTTAAGCCGCCAAACCGCGCCGGTTTATCTTCTGGAACCCACGGGGGAAAACCCAGATCCCCTCCATCGTTCCAGTCAGGTTTGGCGCTGTTCTCCTCAGGTTTGGTTAAACGCCCTACCGGAAGGGGAGCCAGATCCCGAAAGTCTAGATTACTGCCAGGCTTGGTTAGCGGCGGAGCGGCGCTGTCAAGCCCAAATGGATCAGGCTTTAAGAAAAACTGAAGAATTACTTCCTGGAACCGTTTTTGCCCAACTTCCGCGCCTTCTGCCCTCCGGCGCCCAGGTGATGGTGGGCAATAGTATGCCGGTGCGGTATTTGGAATATTTCTGGCCGCCGAACCCCCAAAAGATTTCCCTCTACGTTAACCGCGGCGCCAACGGCATTGACGGAACCCTTTC
>JAYKIZ010000130.1:0-4265 GCA_035285965.1 Cyanobacteriota bacterium
TTAAATCTATGATTACTGGCGAACTCAAATCTAAGGTTGACCGCGTCTGGGATACGATGTGGTCTGGCGGCGTCTCGAACCCCCTCTCGGTTATTGAGCAACTGACTTATCTGCTCTTTATCAAGCGCCTGGACGAGTTGCACACGTTGCGGGAGCACAAGGCTGCTCGCACGGGTAAACCCATCGAAGCGCCGATTTTTAGGTCGGAGCAGGAGCATCTGCGGTGGTCGCGATTTAAGGAAGCGGCGCCGGAGCGTATGTTTGCCATTGTGCGGGACGAGGTCTTCCCCTTTATGAAAACGTTGGGGAGTCAGAACGGCGCCGAGGGAGGGGAGGATTCGACCTATTCCCATCACATGAAGGACGCGCTGTTTATGATGCCGACGCCGCGGGTGTTGGCCAACGTGGTCGATCAGTTGGACGGCATTGAGATGACGGACACGGACACCAAGGGCGACCTTTACGAGTACATGCTGGGGAAAATCGCCAGCGCCGGACAAAATGGGCAGTTTCGCACGCCCCATCACATTATTAAGCTGATGGTGGCCATGACGGCGCTCCGTATCGGCTCGATGAATATGCTTCTGCATGGGGTCGAAAACCCGGATATTCGCTACCGGGATTCTCTCGCCCAAGCCGATCAGGACGACGCGGAGCGCTTTAAATTGTCAAGACGAAAAAAACTGAATTGCTCTTTTTAGCCCTATTCCTGCGATTCCTGCAAACGGGGGGACGGGGCGCGGTAATTGTGCCGGACGGGGTCTTATTTGGCTCTTCTAAGGCCCATAAGGAACTGAGGAAGATTTTGGTGGAGAAGCATAAGCTGGAGGGGGTTATTTCCATGCCGTCAGGGGTCTTTAAACCCTACGCAGGGGTCTCGACGGCGATTCTCTTTTTTACTAAGACTAATTCCGGCGGCACGGATCAGGTCTGGTTCTATGATATGCAGGCGGACGGGTTTTCCCTGGACGATAAGCGAGCGCCGCAACCGGAGAAGAGCGATCTACCGGATATTCTGGCCCGTTGGCAAAATCGAGCGGCGGAGCAAGACCGGCGCCGGACGGATCGCAGTTTTTTTGTGCCCAAGGCGGAGATTGCGGGCAATGATTACGACCTGAGTATTAATTAGTACAAGGAGGTGGAATACGAAACGGTCGTCCACGAGGCGCCCCAGGTCATCCTGATGCGATTGGCTCAGTTGGAGGCGGATATTGTCCAGGGGCAGAGGGATCTGGAGGCGGCGCTGGGTGTTGTGTAAGCTCCCTTCGACTACGCTCAGGGAGCGAATAAAATTTAAGGGGGGAGCGAATGGTTACGGCGCCCTCCCTCCAAAATAAGACAAGCTCACTCTCCTTTTAGCCATGCCGCCCACCATCGAAACCGACCTACGGGAAATCTTCGCCAAGTTTGACCAGCGTTTTGACCGTCTGGAGCAACGCCTAGACGGTCTCCAAAAAGACCTCGCCGACCTGAAAACCTCCCAACAAAAAGACATGACCGACGTAAAACTTTCCCAAGCTGAAATCAGAGGAGACATCCAAACTCTAGACGAGAAGGTAAGCGGGTTTGGGAAACGGCTTGAGAATCAGGAGTTTGTGAACCGCTCTGTTTTCGCCGCCATCCTAATCACCATCTTGGCCGGGGCGGTCAAGTTCTTGGGATTTTTCCCTAACTCCTAAACGTAAATTTTCTGTATAGCTCTAGTGGCCTAGCTCATTACCTAAGACTAAGGGCCCGTTAAGCGCCGACCCTGCCGATCCACCACCATAATGTCCCATTGCCCGTCCTTGGCCACTTCAAAGGCCAACCGTTGACCGTCGGCGCTGAGGGTCGGGCGCCGAGTTTCTCCTAGGACATCGGCCGTTAAATTACGCTTTTGTTGGGTCTGGCGATCGTAGAGATAAATGTCGGTTTTGCCCTGACGGCTGAGGCTAAAGGCCAGATAGCGCCCATCGGCGGAAATACTGGGATGGGAAACCACTTCGTCTAGGCCGTTTAACCCCGGTAGGGTTTCCAGCGCCCGAGTCTGGATATTAAACACATAGACCCCCTGATAGCCGTTGCGGTCGGAAACAAAGGTTAAAAAGGGCGGCGCTAACTGGGGGGATTGTTCTTCGGCGGGACTGTTTAAACTACGTCCGCCCCGGTCAAAGGGAAAATTAAGGTAGCGGGGATAGCCGCCGCAGGCCGTCAGGCTGAGGGAAATTAAGCTGAGCGCGACCCAGAGCCGTCTCCTAGGCATGGAAAAACTAAATTGACTTTTAGAAAACAAGGCAGTTCTCGCATCCTAGCGGAAACCGGAGGCCCAGCGCCGAAATGTGAAGAAAGTTAACTAAATCTAAAGCTTGATTACAAAAGCCGGGGTTTCAGCGCCGTTTCCTTAGGGGCAATGATAGTTTAGGGGGCACTGCTTTTAACAACCCGCTCAAATCTTTAGCAAACGCCCTTTAAATTTGCCATGTACAACCCACAGCCCCAAAAAGATTTAGTCAGCGCCGCCTTAACCGCCGCCCTGGGCGCCGGCGTCGTCACCACCTTCGCCGTGGGTCAGGGACAACACCCCGCTCAAGGCTTAATCATCACGGCGCTGGCGGCTCTGCTCGGGGTCGCCTGTTACCACTGGGATTTATTTTAGGGAGAAATAACGAAAGGGGCGGTTCGGTTCTGCCCCCCTTGGCCGCGGAAAAAAGTTTGTTACAGTAAACCCACAGCCCTTCGGTCAAGAAACCCTTACCGACTCGTCAGGGTATCCTCGGATTAAAACGCTCAGCGCCCAGGAGATCAGCCGTGAACCCAGAAGCCAACAGACCCCAGAATTTTTTTAGCCCGACGGACTCCAACAACAGCGAGAGTCTCTGGGACTATGTCCAGACCCTGAGTCAGGAAACCATCGCCCAACTGTCTCGTCCCGAGTCCCCGGAGGTGTTTCAGGTGATGGAGCGCAATATCATCGGCTTGCTGGGTAATTTGCCCCCGGAACAGTTCGGCGTCACCATTAGCACGAGTCGGGAGAGCCTTGGGCGCCTCCTGGCCTCCGCCATGATGAGCGGCTATTTCCTTCGCAACGCCGAACAGCGCCTCGGATTTGAACAAACTTTACACATCGCCAGCGGCGCCGGGGAAGATTAAGACCCTACCGAAGGAATTTCTGCGGGAGTCCCTGTTAGTTTGGTACCAAACCCAGGGGCGCGAGCTACCCTGGCGAGAAACCCAAGATCCCTACGCCATCTGGGTTTCGGAGATTATGCTCCAGCAGACCCAGGTCAAAACCGTTTTACCCTACTACCGGCGCTGGTTAGACCGCTTTCCGTCTCTAACGGACTTAGCTCAAGCGGAGTTGGAGTCAGTGTTAAAACTTTGGGAAGGACTGGGCTACTACGCCCGGGCCCGCCATCTCCATCGGGCCGCTCAAATTCTTGAAAAAGACTATGGCGGCGTTTTTCCTCAAACCCTAGAGGCGGCGCTGAAACTGCCCGGTATCGGCCGGAGCACCGCGGGAGGGATCCTGAGTTCCGCCTTTAATCTGCCGGTTCCCATTCTTGACGGCAACGTTAAGCGAGTTTTAGCTCGTTTAATCGCCCTCCCGGTTCCGCCTCCAAAGGCGTTGCCCCAACTCTGGGAACTTTCGGAAACCCTACTCCCGCCCCAAGCGCCGAAGGACTGGAACCAAGCTCTCATGGATCTGGGCGCGCTGGTCTGTATCCGGCGCCGGCCCCTCTGCGGGGATTGCCCCTGGTCTGCCGTTTGTTTAGCCTATGCCCAGGGATTACAAGATCAACTGCCTAAAACCATGACCAAAGCGCCTCTCCCCCACAAACGCATCGGCGTCGCCGTGATTGTCAAAGAAAACCAGCGATTTTTGGTGGATCGGCGCCCGCCCCAGGGCTTGCTGGGGGGACTCTGGGAATTTCCGGGGGGCAAAATCGAAGCGGGGGAAACCGTCCCGGATTGTATTCGCCGAGAAATTCGGGAGGAACTGGCCCTGGAGATTGAAGTTGGAGAGGAATTAATTATCCTTGACCACGCCTACACCCATTTTCGCGTCACCCTCTACGTCCATCTCTGCGCCTATTTGGGAGGAGAACCCCAGGCGCTGGCCTGCGAGGAAGTCCGTTGGGTCAGGTTAGAAGAGTTAGAGACCTTGCCCTTCCCCGCGGCCAATCAAAAAATCATCGACGCCCTCCGTCGGCGCTTTGCCTAGGAGAACAGAACGGCGCCGGGACTTTCAGGCTAGGGCCTTCTTCGCTAGGATAAAGGTTTGAAGA
>JAYKIZ010000131.1:0-2996 GCA_035285965.1 Cyanobacteriota bacterium
AGGGGCGGTAAAACCCGGCGGAACGCCTGGGGAAAAATCACCTCTTGCAGGGTTTGCCAGGGCGTCATCCCCAGGGATTGACAAGCCTCCCACTGTCCCGGATCGACGGACTGGATACCGCCTCGGATAATCTCCGCCAAATAGGCCGCCACGTTCAAACTCAAGGCGATGACCGCGGCGGGGAAGCGGTCTAGCGTCCACTCCATCCCCAGTTCCTTAAACAGCCCCGGCAGACCGAAGTAGATGATGAACAGTTGCACCAGCATCGGCGTGCCCCGGAAAAATTCCACATAAATGCGAAACAGCCATTGCAGGATTTTCGCCGGAGAAATCAGCGCCAGCGCCGCTAAAGTGCCGCCGATTAAGCCAAAAAAGACGGCGAAAACCGTTAACAACACCGTCACCCCGGCGCCGCGGATCAGATTGCGAAAGAGGGTGACAAAAAAGGGTTCCCTGGGGCCCCGTTGGGCTTGTTCCAGCGCCGCCTGGGTTCCCACCATGGCCGGCGCGACCAGGGGCAAAAAGGGCGGCTCGGCGCCGAACCATTTCTCGTAGAGAGCTTTATATTTGCCGTCGGCGATGATCTGAAATAAGCCGTAGTTAACCAGCGCCTGATTTTGATTGGTTTCCCCCGGTCGAGCTAAGGGCAAGGCGATACCGTAAAATTCCTCCGTCACCGACTCTCCGGCGACTTTCACCCCCCTTAACCCCGCTTCCTTAATGGCGAACAGGGTGACGGGGCCGTCGTTAATCACCGCGTCCACTTTGCGATTAACCAACTCCTGTAGGGCCAGCGCCGCCGAATCAAAACTGACCACCTCGGCGCCGGGAATTTTAGCCGCTTCCATGGCGCCGGTGGTGCCAATTTGGACGGCGATTTTTTTGCCCTTTAAATCCTCAAGGGATTGAATGGTTTCGTTCCCTTCTCGGACAGCGATGGCGAGACCCGCCTTAAAATAGGGGCTGGAGAAGGCGACGGACTGGGCCCGCTCGGCGGTGATGGTAATGCCGCTAATGGCGGCCTGAATGGTGCCGGACTGTAGCGCCGGAATAATACCGTCAAAGGGCAGACTTTCGATTTGCACCGCTAACCCCGCCGCCTTACCCAGGGCTTGGATTAACTCGATATCAAAACCCGTTAGAGTTCCCGTGGCCTCGTCCGTCATTTCAAAGGGAGGGAAGGTCGGCTCGGTGGCGACGATAAAAGGTCTCTCCTCGGTCTGGGAAACCGCCGGTAAGAGAGGCGAGGCCAGGGTCAAGAGCAGACCCAAGGCGAGCAGAAGCAAATAGCGCAGGGGGGAGGACTTTGCCAATAGGTTCATGGCCGACCGGTAAGATTTGACCCCCCAGTATTCCCGGCCGTCCCCAAAATAAATGTAAGCGCCGATACCAAGCAGACCCTTGAGTTTAGCTATGGTTAACCGTAATATCACCTTTTCTTAACCCACCCCCCCTCCTAACCATGAGCGCCGCCGATATTCCGCTCCCCATCGTGGTTTGCGAAAACCTGCAAAAAAACTACGGCTCACTGCAAGTCCTCAAGGGCGTCAACGGCTCCATGTATCCGGGGGACGTCATTTCCATCATCGGCCCCTCCGGTTGCGGTAAAAGCACCTTTTTGCGGTGTTTAAATCGTTTGGAAACCATCAGCGGCGGCAAGTTAAGCGTGGCGGGGGTGGATCTCTCGGAGCCGAAAGTGAGTCAAGGGGAACTGCGGCAACTGCGGATGCGGGTGGGGATGGTCTTTCAACACTTTAATCTCTTTCCCCACTTAACCGTTTTGGAAAACTTGATGCTGGCTCCCCGCAAAGTGCTGAAGCTTTCTTCGACGGAATCCAAGGAGCGGGCCTTAACCTATTTAGAAAAAGTGGGTTTAGGGGAGAAACACGGCGCTTATCCCGAACAACTCTCCGGCGGTCAAAAACAACGGGTGGCCATCGCTCGGGGCCTCTGTATGAAACCGGAAGTCCTGCTCTTTGACGAACCCACCAGCGCCCTCGACCCGGAATTGGTGGGGGAGGTCTTGAATGTGATGAAACAATTGGCGGAGGAGGGCATGACCATGGCGGTGGTCACCCACGAGATGCAGTTTGCCCGGGAAGTGTCGAATAAAGTGCTCTTTTTTAACGCCGGGGTGGTGGAGGAAGCGGGGCCGCCGGATCAACTCTTTAGCCAGCCCAAAAGCGAGCGCTTGAAGGCTTTTCTCAGCCGGATTAGCGCCTAAAGGGTTGCGGGCAAACCCAAGCGCCAGAGTCGGGAGTAGCGGGCCTGTTCCGCTAACTGAATCGTCTAAGGGATCTATACCGATTCAGTCCCACGGCCATTTAGTGCCCATCTCCGTCAGCGCCGAAAAGACTAGATAAGCGATTAGGAGAGCCGCTTTGTCAATGAAATTGGTCATTGGCAGTCGTTTGAGAAATGTCAAACAACAATCCCAAAACTTCAAACGTTACGGCATGTTTTAAGTAAAATAGGCACAAACAAATTTTTCGGCTATCGAGAGTTTAGGTGGGCGGCCTCCACCTTTAGCGTTAATTCTTTTCTTCGTTTTTTCTTGTTCTTCTTGCTTTTGTTTTTCGTACTCCTCTACCTGTGCTACTAAATTTTGAAACTGCTCATAGCTTACTCCAATTAATGACTTAGCAGTTTCGGGTTTTTGTTGGATATGTTCAAATGGATTTACCATTAGATTTATGCTCCGTAAAATAGAATTCTGAACTTATTTTAGCTCACAATTTATATTTCGGAGGAGTCTATTGATGAATCGCAACGTCTCCAAGGAAGCTGTCGGGTTTGGTGCTATCCTGTTTCCATAGAGGCTGTTCGCTTGCCTGATAACTCTCTACTTATCATCATTGGGTCGCCCGATTATCAAGGTCTGATTCAGGATTATGCCCAGCGTTGGGGTATCGAAACTCTGTTTGATATCTTTAAGACTCGTGGCTTTTGCTTAGAGTCTACTCACTTTACTGACCCAAAACGTCTTCGTAAGCTTT
>JAYKIZ010000132.1:0-4110 GCA_035285965.1 Cyanobacteriota bacterium
GGGAAAAAATTCTTCTGGTCGCCGCCCCGGCGCTTTTGGTTAAACAACCGGGTCATTCCCGCTGGGGGGATTGGCAGTATCGGCCCCTCAGTATCCATCTGGGCCGGCGCCCCAAGCCGGAATACAAAATTTTGGCGGCCTTTTACGCCCATCTGCTCGGTCATAGCCAAGGACAGATCCCCGCCGGAGCGGAATTAATTCTCCGCCAGGGCAATCGCTTTCGGGTCGATCTACGGGAATGGTTGCCCCGCTTCTACGAGACCCTCAGCGATTACCTAACGACGCTGTGCCAAGTCCGGGAGCCGGAGGTTTTTATTTCCCGCCAGCGTTGTCATCTCTGCCATTGGCAGAGCCACTGCTACGGTCTGGCTCAGTCGCAAAAACACCTGTCCCTGGTGCCCGGTGTTACTCCCAGTCGCTACGAATCCTTACAAAAATTGGGGATTCAGTCTCTTTCCCAATTGGCCTACAGCGCCGTCACTCCTCTGGAAGACTTGCTCGGCCCGGCGCTGGCCCAACAGTTGCAACGGCAGGCGCTGGCCTTAGCGGAAAATCGCCCCTTCCGGCGCTCGAATACTCGTTCTATTTCCCTACCCCAAGCGCCGGTGGAACTCTATTTTGATATTGAAGCGGAGCCAGAGCGGAATTTGGACTACTTACTGGGCGTTCTGGTGGTGGAGGGAGAGAGCCAGCGCTTCTACGGTTTTTTGGCGGAGAACCCGGAACAGGAAGGAGAAATTTGGCAAACCTTTTTAGCCTTGATGGCCCAATACTCCGCGGCGCCGATTTTCCATTTCTCCGAGTACGAAGCGGAAACCCTTAAGCGCTTAGCTAAACTTTACCCCTCTCCCGGCCTCGACCTGCGGCGCTTGTTGGGGCGCTGTTGGGATTTGCACCAAATTGTGACGACTCAAGCCATTTGCCCGGTGGAAAATTATTCCCTCAAATCCTTGGCTAATTGGCTGGGTTTTCAGTGGCGGGACAGCGCCGCCAGCGGCGATCAATCCGTGTGCTGGTACGACCAATGGTTGACCACTCAAAATTATGTTTATTTAGAGCGTATTGTTCAATATAACGAAGACGATTGCCGGGCCACTTGGCGGTTAAAACAATGGCTGGAGTCCTTTCTAAGCAGTGAAGGCGCTTGACTAAGGATACTCAATCATCGCTGGCGTTAACGCTTACTCCTTAACTCTGGATCCATACCGGTCTAGCCCTATTTTTGGGGCTAGTTTTATCTTTTGGTTACTATGATACAATCTTAGGAAAATTTATTTCTTTGAAAATACGTCCCAGGGCGTTAAGATTAACCGAACGACTTTAAAATTTCTTCCTGTTAACGCTTCCCATGCAGAAACTAAAACAAGAACTGCAAAAGCTCGGTTCCCTGACTCTATTCTTTTTTATCAGTTTTAGCTATATTTTATTGGTAATGAAATTACTGTTGAAAGGCTATGCTATTGATTTTTTTGTGCTATCAAAAACGATTGTCGGCGCGTTAGTCGCGGCCAAAGTTGTGGCTCTGCTGGATATTTCGCCTTGGCTAAATCGCTTCCGTCAGGCGCCCCGCTATGTGAGCATTTTGTACAAAACCCTATTTTATACGGCGGGAGTCTTTCTCTTAGGATCCTTGGAGGGAGTTATTCATGGCTTGGGTCAAACCGGTAGTTTGACCGGCGCCGTCGGCGCTTTTTTGCGGGAAGAAAATTTCTATCAATTTTTTGCCTTTATGCTCTGCATGGCGGTGGTGTTTCTCCTCCATAATATTGGCCGAGAAATTAATCTCTATTTAGGAAAAGGCCAATTGTTTGCCTTATTTTTTGACCGTCCCTAGGGGGCAACTTTTAAATCTAAAAACATTTTTTAACTTTCCCCGCCATGTTCCGACGATTACTTCCCCTCCTAATCGGCGCCGTCTTCGCTCTACCAGCCGTCGCTCAACCCGAACCCCGCTCCACCCAGCAAGCGATTCAGGAATTCTGCCAATTTCTGGCCCGACAATCCGCCTTCACCGTCGAAATGGATATTACCTACGACGAACGCCTAGAGATCGGCGCGAAAGTTCAATACAGCGCCTATCAACGGGTGGCGCTCCAGAAACCGAATCGTCTGCGCTCCGAGTACGTGGGGGACGAACGGGTGACTACTTTTTATTACGACGGTCAAACCATGACCCTACAGGCGCCGAATCAAGGTTATTACCTCACCAAACCGGCGCCGGCTACCCTGGATCAACTACTAGAACAGATCGAAGACAAGTATGGAGTCACTCTGCCCCTGTCTAATCTCTGGCTCAGCGATCCCTGTCAGGCCATGACGGCGTTCGCTCAAAATAGTCTCTATATCGGCGCCGACCTAGTGGAGCGGGAACCCCAGGATCATATTCTGCTCGTTGGAGAAGACCGGGACGTCCAACTTTGGCTGACCCAGGCACAGCCGCCCCTCCTCAAAAAAGTCGTCATCACCTATAAACAATTACCCGGCGCTCCCCAATATACGGCGGTTTTCTCCAATTGGAACTTTAGTCCCCGGTCCGCGCCGGAGACCTTCCGTTATACCCCCGTTAAAGACGACATTCCGGTGGAATTTTTACCCAAGGAGGGACTGCCGGATTAGGCAGTTAAACGACCACTTTTAACTTACGCGCTCATCCATGAAGTACTTTTTCTCTAGTCTCTTTATCTTCCTGTTTTGCTGTCATTTAATTCTCCCAGAAGCGGCCCTAGCCCAGAGACGCGGCGGCGGCGGAGCTTCTCCCCGGATGAGTCGCGGTGGCGGGATGCAAAACCGGGGCAATTTTAGCGGCGCTCGTTCCGGCAGTTACTCCAACCGCTCTAGCGCCCAGACCCAACGAAGCAACACCCGTCAGGAGAGCCAAGGCGCTCGGCAAACCACGCGGCAATCCGGTCAACAGGCGCGCCAAGACACCCGACAGACGGGACAGACCGAACGAACCCAACGGCAAGACAATCGTCAAACGACCCAGAGCGACCGAGCTTCAGAACGGACAGAGCGGACGGATACCCGGCAAGAGCAGCGCACTCAGCGAACCGATACCCGTCAGACCGAAGCCACTAACCGTCAAAATAATCGCCAAAATTTTGTCGATGACAATTACAACAACTGGTACGGCGGCGGCTGGTATGGCGGCGGCTATTACGCCCCCCCGGGTTGGGGTCTGGTGGGACTAACCACCGGACTGGTCATTGGCTCAGCGATGGCTGAACCGCCTCCCTACTACGAAACCGTCTATGTGGGAAACGCTTCCTATATGTACTCCGACGGCGTCTATCTCCAACCCAGCGGTAATCAATACACCATTGTGGCGCCGCCCCAGGGCGCCGTCGTCACTTATCTGCCGGAAGGCTGTAAGCGAGTCTATGAAGGAGATCTGACCTTTTACGACTGTAGTGGTATTTACTATCAACCCTATTTCCAGGATGGCTCGACGGTCTATCGACTGGTCAAGTTTTAGCCCTCATCGGCGCTGGACTCTTCCCCTTCCTCCGAGGGGGGAGCCGGCCTTTAATTGCGTTGGTAGGATAGGCAGTAATCAGACAACCAGCGCCGCTGATACCCTCTGGGAGAGCGCGGCGCTTGAGGAGGAGATTAAAGTACAATTAGAGAAGGTCGGTTTTCCTTTGGAGACGGAGTGATGACGTTTCCGCTGGGGAACGCAATACGCCCCAAGGTGTGCTAGCTTGGGTTTGAGGATCAGTCTCTAAGGCGCATAGCCAATAAGACAACAGTTATGTTAGAGCAACTAATCAAATATTTTGTCTATAAGACAAAGGGCTATATTACTAAAACTCAGTTGGTCAAGTTCATTTACCTGGCCGATCTCTATGCGGTTAAGTGGACGGGAAAACAGCTTACTGACTTGAATCGGCGTTACTGAGGTCTGCTTTACGAGGCAAAATATTGAGATGAAACCCAAATCGTCACCCTTCAGAAACTCGTTGAAAATAAACGCCGCTTAGATATCCGTCTCGTTTTTCAAGTCCTCAAATCCGCCAAAAAACAAGGGGAAAACGCAAGTCAGCCTCGACAGACAGCAAGACTAGAATCAAATGGCGATTCGACTTTGACTCTTCATACCCGACTAGCCCA
>JAYKIZ010000133.1:0-7909 GCA_035285965.1 Cyanobacteriota bacterium
CTCTACGTTTGGTTTCTACCTGGCGATAGGAAAGGTCAGGTGAATAATCGTTTGTTTCCCCGGCAGGCTTTCGATATGAAAGGTTCCGCCATTGAGTTCCGTAAGAGACTTGGCGATGGGGAGGCCAAAACTGGGAATCACAGATTTTTCTAAGTTTTCGGAAGATTGTTCGGGAAACAGCGCCGCCAACAGCGCTGGCTCAATACCGTCTCCGCCGTCGATAATAAAGACGCTCCAGTTATGATCGTCTATTTTTTCGCGAATCTCCACCTGAGTTCCCGGCGCTGAAAACTTAAAGGCGTTATCAATTAATTCTTCGGCGATCTTGCGGAAATTACTCTCGGCGATGGTGATACGGGTGTCGGTTAAGACTAGCTTTAAATCCTTGGAGCGGTGATAAAAACTCCCTTTGGACTGGGACACTTGGGTTAAAACAACGCTGGCTAAACAACTTCCCCGCTTGTTTTCGTAGGCCTGTCTAGCCTTGGGGTTAAGGGCGATCAGTTCTAGCTGGGAATAAAGCGCGAAATTGATAAACAGATGATGAATTTCTGAGGACGTTAATTCAATTTTATCGGCGATATCCTCAATTTCCTGTTCCGTCAACTGCTCGTGAAATTCCTTGAGATTGCGGGCTGAAGTCATCAGTTGACCGAGTAGATTGTGAAATTTTTGGGGTAGGGCTCGAGTGATTCGGTTACGAAAATCGCTCATTTCCGACTGCACCGACTCCACCAGACTGGCTTGTTTTGCTAAACGGGTTTGAATAGCTTCCAGGAGGGAATTAATATCGAAGGGCTTCATAATATAGTCGTCGGCGCCCAAATTCATGCCTTCCCTCAGAGAAGCCACATCCACCTTAGCGGTTAAAAAAATCAGGGGAATATTGAGGGTATGGGGGTCTTTACGTAGGTTTTCTAGAACTTCAAAGCCGTTCATCTCCGGCATCATCACATCGCAGAGAATTAAGTCTGGCCGGGCTTCTTTAGCCAGCGCCAGCCCTTCGGCGCCGTTCACCGCCGAGAGAAAATCAAACTCCGCTAACTCCAGAATTTCTTCTAGATTTTCTCGCACCATCGGGTCGTCTTCAATAATTAAAATTTTAGTCATGGTTGTGGCAGAATGCAGAGTAAGGATTCGGAGCCTAAGAGCCAAGGGTGGAG
The DNA here is from genome assembly GCA_035285965.1 of Cyanobacteriota bacterium. GTDB lineage: Bacteria > Cyanobacteriota > Cyanobacteriia > Cyanobacteriales > Microcystaceae > Synechocystis. The sequence goes on from JAYKIZ010000133.1 coordinate 1,164, forward strand.
GCGGCGGTTTAGTTCCCCCTCCGGGGCTGGGAAACTGGAAACGTCGGATTTTCAGTCAGATGAAGTTAAGCGACCCTGCTTCCAGTTTAACCAGTTCAATCCCCAAGGAAAACCCCTTTTAATCGGCGCTTTGTAACGTTGTTTTGCTGACTATACGAGTTTTCTTGCGATCCGCTTCGGACAGGTCTTCCCCGGACTGGAGACGGGTGGCGTTGTTTTGGAGAACAGTGGCGCCGGTTTGGTCTCCCAATTGCAGGGCGGTTTTGGCCGCAGTTTGCAGTAAAGTGGCGGCGCCGGCCCGGTCGCCCTGTTTCAGCTTTGTTTCGGCGATTTGGGTCTGGCGGTATTTAGCGAGGGTCAGAATAGCGGTCTGCACCTCCGGCTGGATCTGGGGCTGGTAGTCTCGGTCGGCAATAACCTCTACCGTTAGAGGAACGGTCGCCGACGTCGCTCCGGCGGCGCCGAGGCTGGGATCGTCGTAGATAACTTGAACTTCGCCAATTTGGCGTCGTCCCGGCGGCAAAGGATCAATGTAAAGGTTAATCAATAAGGTTCGGGGCGCCTCGGTCATAATGTCCCCCAATTTAAGGCGATACTCCCCGGCGCCGTCTTCCTGAAGAGTCAGATCCGCGGTTTCCGGCTCCACCTGAGCCGCGGGTTTGAGTTCCGCCAAGCGGGCCGATTGGCTCAACTTCAGCAAAAGTTGGGCGTTCGTTAAGCCCACGCTCTGGGCCCGCCGCAGGAGTTGATGGAAAACGCCGAGGGCGTCTTTCGGTTGTTCAATGTAGTTTAAGCTCCCCTGGGCTCCGTCGGCGATAGCTTCTAAAACATCCTGGTTCCAATGGGCGCCGAAGCCGAGGGTATGGATGGTAATGCCGTAGTCCGCGGCTACCTGAGCTAGTTTTAAACAGCGTTCATTATCGCCGTGCTCGTTTTCCCCGTCCGTCAACACCAACATCTGGGAAACCCGTTCCTGCCGTCCCGGCGCCGCTTCTTGAATCCCCAGTTTTATACCTTCGTCAATGGCGGTGCCCCCCGCCGCCCTCAGCGCTTCGATTTGCCGGGCTAATTGCCCTTCCTCTCCCGGCGCTTGGCAGGGAATAATCACCTTGGCCTGATGGTCAAAGGCCACCACCGTCAGCCGGTCTGTCGGCGCTAGCTCACTTAATAGACTCAGCGCCGCCGCTTTAACGGTGTCTAGGGGCTGTCCCTTCATGGAGCCGCTTTGGTCTAGGACTAAGCAGAGATTCAACGGCGCGGAGCGCCCTAGGGAATCCGCTTCCGCCCGCAGGGAAAGACGTAGTTGACGCTGGAGGGGAACGCTTTGGGCCGGTAGGCGCTCGTCGCTGAGTTGGGCTTGGAGATTAAGTTTCATAAAACAGTTATCAGCTATCAGTTATCGGTGATTGGGATAACGGAAAAATTTCCGCTAGATCCCGCAGGGTCTGTTGGGCTTCCGCTTCGTCCACTTTGCTGAGGGCGAAACCCACATGAACAATGACGTAATCTCCCACGGTCGCTTCCGGCACATAGGCTAAGCTCACTTCCCGGAGCACGCCGCCAAACTTGACTTTCCCGGAGCGCTCAAGGCCTTCTCCGCGGACGCTGGTCACCTGCCCTGGCACCGCTAAACACATAAACTTTTCCTAGCTAACCGGCGCTTTTATGATAGCGCCTGGCTTGGGGAGAGGAACCGATTTTGACCGCGGGGCCAGTCTTCGGCGTTAACTGTGGAGCTTGGCTAACTGGCGCCCTGAGGGAGAAAGAGGAAGGCCGACTGGCTATAATTCTTAATCGATTCATGTTTTTGCCCTTGAGACAATCATTACAATGCGACGCGCCCCGGCGGTTTCTGGCTTAATCCTATTGGCGTCCCTGGGCCTAACGCTCTCCCCGGCGCTGGCCCAGAAATCCCAGAATTCCTTTGACGCCTATTATCAAGAATGTCTCCAACGGGTCAAAAAGCAGGGTCTCGCGCCGGCCTTAGCCCAAGACATTTGTCAGTGCACTATTGCCGAATTTAAACAGCGCTACTCTCTACCTCGTTTTCAGGCCTTGGTGCAAAAATCAAAAACCGATCCGAAAACGGCCCAGGCGTTGGCGGAAGTGGGGGAAGATTGTTTCTTTGAAAATTGAAGATGTTTTCCCCTTTCCCAAGGAGGAATCAAACCGGGGCGCTGACCCTTGTTAAATAACCGCTCAAATAGCGCCCCGTGTGGGACTGGGGGATTTGGGCCACGGTCTCCGGCGTTCCCTGAGCGATAATCTGACCGCCCCGGTGGCCGCCCTCGGGCCCTAAATCAATAATCCAATCGCTAGAGCGAATCACGTCTAAGTTGTGCTCAATCACCATCACTGAATTGCCCTTATCCACAAGGCGCTGGAGGACGTTAAGCAGTTGATGGACGTCGTAAAAGGAAAGGCCTGTAGTCGGTTCGTCAATTAAGTAGAGGGTTTTGCCCGTGGCCCGGCGCCCTAATTCTGTGGCTAATTTCAGCCGTTGGGCCTCCCCCCCCGATAAGGTCGGCGCCGATTGCCCCAGTTTCAGATAGCCCAAGCCCACATCCACGAGGGTTTGCAAACGAGCGCCGGCCCGGGGAATGGGATTAAAAACTTCTAGGGCTTCCGCAGTGGTCAGGTCTAAAACCTCGGCGATGGACAACCCCTTATATTTGACTTGCAGGGTTTCCCGACTATAGCGGGCGCCGCGACAGACTTCGCATTGCACATAGACGTCAGGCAAAAAATTCATTTCAATCACATTCACCCCCTGACCGCCGCAAGCTTCGCAACGACCGCCCTTGACGTTGAAGGAAAACTGCCCGGCTTTATAGCCCCTCGCTTTGGCTTCTACGGTTTGGGAAAAGACCTCCCGGATGGGGTCAAAGACGCCGGTGTAGGTGGCGGGATTGGAGCGGGGGGTGCGGCCGATGGGGGACTGGTCGATGACAATCACTTTATCCACGGCCTCTAGTCCTTCAATTGCTCCTAATCCTTGGGGAAAGGGAACCTGTTTGGTTAAAAAATGGCGGAGCGCCGGGTAAAGGAGTTCGTTAACGAGGGTGGATTTGCCAGAGCCGGAGACGCCGGTGACGGCCACGAGTTTCCCGAGGGGAATGGCAACCTCCAGGTTTTTGAGGTTATTTAAGCGACAGTCCTTTAAGATTAACCGGCGCCCATTGCCGGGCCGACGGGTTTCCGGGGTGGGGATGGTTTTGCGGCCCGATAAATAAGCGCCGGTGAGGGAGTTTTCGGCTGCGAGCAACGCGCTTAAATCCCCTTGGCAAATAATTTCGCCGCCGTGAATCCCCGCCTGGGGGCCGATATCCACCAAATAATCGGCGCTGCGGATGGTGTCTTCGTCGTGCTCCACCACAATCAGAGTATTGCCCAGATCCCGCAATTTTCTCAGGGTGGCCAGTAAACGGTCGTTGTCCCGCTGGTGGAGGCCGATGCTGGGTTCGTCGAGGACGTAGAGGACTCCCGTTAGACCGGCGCCGATTTGGGTGGCCAGACGAATACGTTGGCTTTCTCCCCCGGAGAGGGTCATGGCGGCCCGGTCTAGGGTCAGGTAATCCAGACCCACATCCAGTAAAAAGCGCAGACGCGCTTGAATTTCCCGCAGGGCCAATTCCCCAATCTGGCGCTGGCGGGGACTCAGTTCTAGAGTTTCCATCCGGGTGAGGGTTTCCTGAATGGGAACCTGAACTAAATCTTGAATGTTAAATTGCCCTAAGCGCACCGCCAGCGCCTCGGGTTTCAAGCGCCGACCCTGGCAAACTTCGCAGGGTTGACTGCGGATATAGGCCTCTAGTTTTTGTTTGACTAACTCGGAATTGGTTTCTTGATATTGGCGCTCCAGGATGTTTAAAATGCCGATAAAACGCCGGAGTTCGTAGCCGAAACTGGCGCTGAGGCTGATCTTCTCCTCGCTCCCGTAGAGTAAGACCTGTTTTTGGGCCGGGGTCAAAGCCCGCCAAGGGGTTTGGAGGCTAAAGCCCAATTTTTCCCCTAGCCCCTGCATGAGGGTTAGGTAATAACCGACATCTTTCTCCGCCCAAGGAACAACGGCGTTGGCTAAGGGTTGGGCGGGGTCGGGAATTGCGAGATCTTCAGCAAAGCGCCGCAAAAAGCCTAGGCCGTGACAGTGGGGACAGGCGCCCTGGGGAGAATTAAAGGAAAAGAGACGGGGAGAAAGTTCCGCCAGGACGGCGCCGTGGTCGGGACAGGCGAAATTTTCAGAAAAGACGATTTCCTGGGGTAAATCCTCCCCCTCCGGCGCCGCTAAAATTTCCGCCAGCGCCGTGCCTTGCCCTTGCTTTAAACAGGTGGTCAAGGAATCCGTTAGGCGCTCCTGCAAACCGGGTTTTTGGATTAGGCGGTCGATGACCACCTCGATGGTGTGACTCTGATTTTTCGGCAGTTCAATATTATCGGCCAACTCCCGCACCTCGCCGTTAATCCGGGCCCGAACAAAGCCCTGGGCCGCCAAGCTAGACAGGAGTTGCTGGTGAGTTCCCTTTTTGCCCCTCACCGCCGGTGCGAGGAGTTGGAACTTGGTTCCCGCCGGTAACGTTAAGAGCCGATCCACCATTTCGTCCAAGGTCTGGGGGGCGATATTGCGGTCGCAGTGGGGACAATGGGGAGCGCCGGCCCGCCCAAAGAGGAGGCGCAGATAGTCGTAAATTTCTGTGACGGTGCCCACAGTGGAGCGGGGATTGTGGGAGGCGGATTTTTGATCGATGGCGATGGCGGGACTCAAGCCTTCGATGGCGTCCACGTCGGGCTTGTCCAACTGTCCCAAAAACTGGCGGGCGTAGGCACTCAGGGATTCCACATAGCGGCGCTGACCCTCGGCGAAGATAGTGTCAAAGGCCAGAGAAGATTTGCCCGACCCCGAGACGCCGGTAAAGACAATCAAGCTTCCCCTGGGTAGATCGAGGTCAATATTTTTGAGATTGTGCTGGCGAGCGCCGCGGATTCGGATGGAGGAAGACTCGTTCATGCCATTTGCCAGGTTATTTCTTCTCCCGCCCGCAACGGCGCGAGGCCCGATTCGGGAAACGGTAATTCCTCGGGAATCCGCCAGGTTATTTTATTTAAGGTAATTTTGTCACTATTGCGGGGCAGTCGATAAAAATCCGGGCCATAAAAACTCGCAAACCCTTCCAGCTTATCCAGGGAGTCGGCGCTTTCAAAGGCTTCCGCGTATAACTCCAGAGCGTGGAGCGCCGAATAACACCCCGCGCAACCGCAGACGCTTTCCTTACTGCCGCGGGGATGGGGGGCGCTGTCGGTGCCTAGGAAAAATTTGGGATTACCAGAGGTGGCCGCTTGCAGGAGCGCCGCGCGATGCTCCTCCCGTTTCAAAACCGGCAGGCAATAAAAATGGGGACGGAGACCGCCTTGGAAGAGCGCGTTGCGGTTAAACAATAAATGTTGGGGCGTAATTGTGGCGGCCACAGTTTCCGGCGCCGAGAGGACAAACTGAACGGCGTCGGCGGTGGTAACGTGCTCTAGAACCACCCGCAGTTGAGGAAATCGGGAGAGGAGGGGAATCAACTCTCGCTCAATGAACACTTTCTCCCGGTCAAAGACATCAACTCGACCATCGGTGACTTCTCCGTGGAGCAATAGGGGGAAGTCTAATCGTTCCATGACCTCAAAAACGGGAGCGCAACGTTCCAAATCCGTGACCCCCAAATCCGAGTTGGTGGTAGCGCCGGCGGGGTAGTACTTCACTGCCTTCACAAAGGAGGAAGCTTTGGCCGCAACGATTTCTTCAGGACTGGTGTTGTCCGTCAGGTAAAGGGTCATCAGCGGCTCGAACTGGCTACCTACGGGAAGCGCCGCCAAGATGCGCTCTCGATAGGCCCCGGCGTCCGCCACCGAGCGGACCGGGGGCTTTAGATTGGGCATGACAATGGCCCGGGCAAACTGGCGGGCCGTGTGGGGGAGAACCGCCTTCAGCGCCGCGCCGTCCCGCAGATGCAGGTGCCAGTCGTCCGGTCGGGTAATCGTCAGAGTTTGCATGGTTTAATCATAGACCGGCGCCAAGGTTTTGTTTCCGGGAGGGAGCCTCTTCTGGGACGGGGTTAAAGTTCAGGGGAGTCTGGGCCTGGGAGGGGGGAAGGGAATAGAGGGACAGGAGAGTGGCGAAGGCGACAAAAATTAGACGATGGAGCGCCGAAACCTGGGGCGTTGGCGAGTAACTCATGATGAACATCCTCACAAAAGCGCGACAACTGGATCCGCAAGAATCAGAGACTTTCCCATCTAGCCCCGGAAAATGGAGATTGTAAGCCCTGGGTGTTCTCTTTTTTGATTGCCACTGACGGCGCTCCCTTCCATCCCTGAGCGGGTCAATACCGCTCCCTGAGCGTAGCCGAAGGGAGCGGAAATCTGGGTTAAATCGCGTCCCAGCCTGTGATCCCCGAGGACATCACATAACTGGTGACGGTGGCCTCAAAGAAATTGGCCTTGGTGTGGGCTTCTTTTTTGGTGTCGGAGAAGCGCTCTAGGTGGGTATAGGGACTCTTGCTATATTTAGCGTCGGTATAGAGGGGATCGAGACCGATGGCCCGCAGGCGACTGTTGGCTAAATATTTGGTGTATTGCTCTGTGCTGTGTTCGGTGATGCCCAAGATGTTGTTGCCGACAATATGATTTGTCCAGAGGCATTCATAGTGAACGGCGCTGTCAAACATCTCGTAGATTTGCTCGACGGAATGGGTAAAAACAGTCAT
>JAYKIZ010000134.1:0-4026 GCA_035285965.1 Cyanobacteriota bacterium
AGGGTCAGGTTAACGGTTTCATTACCTTCAAACGCCGCGTCATCCACGATGGGAATGGTAACGGTTTGACTGGTTTCTCCGTTGGCGAAGTTAACGGTAATGGCTGTATTATCAAAGTCAGCGGGACTGGTGGCCATACCATCAGAAGGAGTCAGGGTCACGCTTACGGCGCCGTCGCTTCCCCCCGTTCGGGTCAGGGTGATAGTCGTAATCACCGCGCCGTCTTCGTTGACGGAGTAGGCGGAACTATTAAATTCGATGGTTCCCGGTTGGCCAGCGTCGTTGAGTAGCAAGGTCGGGATCAATGAAACATCCAACTCGTTGCTTAAAGAATTCATAATATTACCAGTAGGTTTGAGGCAATAAAGGCAAAATCGAAGAACTAATAAATTTATGCTCTCTATCCACGATTTTAAGATTACTCCAGGTAGAAAATATCCGTGTTTTCACCTAAAGTCTGGGATTCGTGACCAATGAGATGACCGTGACTCCCGGATAGACACCGACTTTTAATTTAAAAACACTGAAGGCTATTTGACTTAAATTGCCTACCGATCCCCATCTGAATTTTGCGCCCAGAGATTCTCAGTTCCAGCGCCGAAGAATGAATAAAGAGCTAGGACTTTGACCCTTAGAGTTTAATCCCAATCACCTGAGTATGGGCGCCGCGGGCTTGGGTGACGCCGATAGTCCGCTCCGCCGCGGAGATCATGGGGCGCCGGAGGCTGACCACGAGGAACTGGGCTTGCTGGGCTTGTTGGCGCACCATTTTCGAGAGTTTTTCCACATTAGCGCCGTCCAGAAACATATCCACCTCGTCAAAACCGTAGAAGGGAGAGGGGCGGTAGCGCTGGAGCGCGAAGATAAAACTGAGCGCCGTCAGGGATTTTTCCCCCCCGGACATGGAACTGAGGCGCTGAACGGGTTTGCCCTTGGGGTGCGCCACGAGGTTTAAACCGCCCTGGAAGGGGTCTTCCGGGTTATCCAACTGGAGGTAGCCGTCCCCGTCGGAGAGTTGGGCGAAAATCGTTTGGAAGTTTTCATTGACGGCGCTGAAGGCGGCTTGGAAGGCCCGCAGGCGGAGGGTGGTAAAGTTTTCCACCCGCAAAAGTAGTTCTGTCCGCTCCGCCTCGATGGTGTTGAGCTTTTCCTGAAGCTCCGATAGCCGGGCTTGGGTCTGGGTTTGCTCCTCCAGCGCCAACATATTGACCGGCTCCATCGCCTCTAGTTTTTTCTGCCCGGTCCGAATCTCCCGCTCCAGGGTTTCCAGGGCCGCGCGGTAGTCCCCCGTGTCCGAGACCAGACCACCCAGGCCAGATGACAGATCGGACTCGATATCTGATACTTGATCACTGATCACTGCTAACTGTTTTCTCAGTTCCGCCAGCCGAGTCTCCCGGCCCCGCTGAGTTTCCTGTAACTTTTCCCCCTGCCACTGGGTCTGTTGCCGTTGGTTCTGGGCGCTCTGTAATTGGCGCTCTAGGGCGTCTCGTTCTTGTTTAACGGAGCCGAGGCGCTCCGCCAGCCGGGCCAGTTCTTGTTCTAACCCCTCGACGGCGCTTTCGGTTTGGGCCAGTTCCTCGGTTAACGCCGCCTCTTGCGTCCCAAGACTTTGAGCTTCAGCCTGACCCTCCCTCAGAATTTTCTCCGCCTGGGCGCTTTGCTCCTCTAGGCGCTCTCCGTGGCGACGCAGATCCCCGAGACGATTTTCCTGACCTTGCAACCGTTGCAAAGCGGCGTTTAAGGCCTGTTCCCGGGTTTGAATCTCCCCCTGGGCCCTCTGCCAATCCTGATGGGAGGCGGACGTCTCCAGCGCCGCTAGCTGCGTTTGGGTCTCCGCCAGTCGGCGCTCTAGGGGCGGAATTTCTTGCTCCAGTTGGGCGAGACGGATTTGCCCGGCTTCTAGGGCTTCCCCTTGACTCTGGATTTGCTGATTTAAAATCTCGGACTGCTGGCTTAACCGTTGTCGTTCCCGATCTATTCCTTGCAATTCTAGTTGCCGCTCCCGTAGGGTTTGGCGGGCCTCGTTCAGCGCCGGAGTCAGTTCTTTAATTAAAACCTCCCGTTCCAATAAATGCTCCTCATTACGGGCGCAAATTTGCTCCAAATCCCCCAGCCGGCGCCGGAGAGCCTCCATTTCCGGGGACTCTTCCTGGGTCAGAGCGCCGAAACGAAGACCGGAGCGAGGGGGACGACTGCCGCCGCTGAGGGCGCCGCTGGTTTCTAGCAATTCCCCCTCTAGGGTGACGATGCGTTGACGCCCCAAGTGGGGACGAGCCAAATCAAGCGTTTCAAACACCAGGGTTTGCCCAAAGACGAAGGCGAAAATCTCCCGGTAACGGGGATCAAAACGCACCAGGTTTAAAGCCAAATCAATATAACCGGGGGTTTGGGGAGAGAGAGGATTACCCCGCTGACCGCCGCCCCGGATTTTGGTTAAGGGCAAAAAGGTCGCCCGTCCGGCCCGGCTTTGTTTCAGTAAGGCGATACCCGCGGCCGCTACGCCGTCGTCTTCCACCACCATAAAACCCAGTCGAGCGCCGGCGGCGATTTCCAGCGCCAGTTGGTATTGCGTTTCCACCTGTCCCAGTTGGGCCACCAGACCGCAGAGGCCGGGCAAGCCGGAGTTCAGCAACGTTTGAGCCGCGTAGGCGCCTTCGACGCGACCTTGGGCTTGTTGGGTCGCCTCTAATTTATCCAGTTGTCGTTGTTTTTCTCTCTGCTCCTTGCCGAGGCGCCCTTGGGTTTCATGGAGAACGCTTTTTTCCTGCTCCGCTAGGGCGAGACGGGCCGCTAGACTTTGGGCCTGTTGGGTCAAACTGGGCAAAGCGGCGCTTAAGGCCTGGGCTTCCCGAGTTCGTTCTGCTAAACGGGTTTCCGTTTGGGCCAGAGTTTCCCGCCCCGTAGTCAGAGAGCTTTCCAATTGTCGAACCCGTTCCCGCAGTTGGGCGGCTTCTTGCCGTAGGGGCGCCAGGGCGTTTTGCAATTCCCCCGCGGCCCGGCTCTGGCGGGTTTGCTCCTCCACCCAGGCGCTGGAGGCTTCCGCCAGGATTTGGGCTTCCCGGCGGGCGGCGTCCAGTTGGTCTTGTACGGTCTGGGTTTCCGCCCGCAGTCGGGGCAAGGTTTCATTTTCTAAAACCGCGATTTCTTCCCCTAACCCCCGGCGCCGCTCTTGATAAGTGAAAAGATCTTTTTGGGCTTGTCCTTGGGCGGTCTGACCCTGGGCCAACTGGCGCCGCAAGTCTTCCCGGCGCCGTTGCAGTTGCTCTGCTTGAGCTTGATATTGGGCCAGGCGGGCCGTCAAGCCGATTTGCTCTTCTTCCCCCAGGGCGCGCACCTGGGCGTTCAGCGCCGTTAACTGGCTTTGTCGGCCGGCAATCTCCTGAGCTAAATCCTCGAAACCCCGATTCAGCCGCCCCAGTTCCCGTTCTTCGCTTCGATACTGTCCCCCCAGATCCCCAATCTCGGCGCTCAGCGCCTTGACCTGAATCACTTGACTCCAGCGCTGCTTTTCCTGCACCTGCTCCCGCAATTTTTGATACTTTTGCGCCTTAACGGCGTCGGTAGCCAGGCGCTCCAGCGCCCGCAGGAGTTCGGTTTCAATAATTCGGCAGCGTTCCTCCCGCTCCCGCACCTCCTCTAGGGTTTCTTTGGTTTTGACAATCTTGCGGTCAAATTCCGCCACCCCCGCCAACTCGTCGATAATTTCCCGGCGCTCCTTGGGGTTCATGGTGATAATCCGGGTCACGTCCCCCTGGAGAACAATGTTGTAGCCCTCTGGGTAAATGCGCAGTCGGCTCAGTTGCTCGTGGAGTTCCCCGGCGCTGGCCGCTTCGCCGTTGATGAAATAACTAGAGGAATAATTGCCCCCCTTGGTGATCTTCAAGCGCCGGGTGACGGTCCATTCCTGTTGGGGAATCAGTTTTTCCCGAATTTGGGGATCTAGACCGGCGCCGTTCTGGGAAGTCTGGCTCAACTCCGCCAGCGCCGGTTCGTACCGGGCCCGTTGGGCGGCGAAAAATTCCT
>JAYKIZ010000135.1:0-2958 GCA_035285965.1 Cyanobacteriota bacterium
TCGGTCATTAAAACAATGCGGTGATAGCGCAGTTGGGAAATGTCAAAGTCGTCCCCTTTAATGCCCAATCCCAGCGCCGTGATTAGGGCTTGAATCTCGGTGTTTTTATAAATCTTGGCGTCGTCGGTTTTCTCGATATTGAGAATCTTGCCCCGCAGGGGCAGAATCGCCTGAAAGCGCCGGTCTCGCCCTTGTTTGGCCGAACCGCCGGCAGAGTCTCCTTCTACTATAAAAATTTCCGACTCAGAAGGGTCTTTGGAACTACAATCCGCCAGCTTGCCCGGCAGGGTGGAAGACTCCAACACCGACTTGCGGCGCACCAACTCCCGGGCCCGTCGGGCCGCTTCCGCCGCTTTAAAGGCCTGGACGGCTTTTTCAATAATGGAATCCGCCACCTGGGGATTAAAGTCCAAAAATTCCCCCAGCGCCTCTCCCACCAAAGTATCCACGATGCCCCGGACTTCCGTGTTGCCCAACTTGGTTTTGGTTTGTCCCTCAAATTCCGGGTCGGGCACTTTCACGGAAATGACGCCCGTCAGACCCTCCCGCACATTCTCCCCGCCGAGGTTGGCCTCGTTTTCCTTAATCTTGTTGCGCTTGCGGGCGACGCTGTTGAGGGTGCGAGTTAAGACCGTTTTTAAGCCTTCCAAATGGGTGCCGCCGTCGATGGTGCGGATATTGTTGGCGAAGCCCAGCAAGTTATCGTTGTAGGCGTCCACGCACCACTGGAGCGCCACTTCCACCTGCACGTCGTTCTTTTCGCCGTTAACGTAGATAATTTCCCGGTGCAGAGGCTCTTTTTCCGAGGTCATATAGGCGACGTACTCTTTAATGCCCCCTTCGTAATAAAAGATTTCTTCCCGCTCCTTGCCCGGACGCCGGTCTCCAAAGGTGATTCTCACCCCCGCGTTCAGGTAGGCCAACTCCTTCAGGCGCCCCGCTAGGGTAAGGTAGTCAAATTCGATGCCGTCCTTAAAAATCTCCGTGTCCGGCAGAAAGGAAACGGATGTTCCCGTGGCGTGGTCCGCGTTGGGCGTCGCGGCCAAGGTTCCGATGGGGTTGCCCCGTTCAAAGCGTTGCCGATGCTCCTTCTCCTCCCGCCAAACCTTCACTTCCACCCATTCCGAGAGGGCGTTAACCACCGAGACGCCGACGCCGTGGAGACCGCCGGAGACCTTATAACCGCCGCCGCCGAACTTGCCCCCGGCGTGGAGCACCGTCAAGACCGTTTCCAGCGCCGACCGGCCGGTGGTGGGGTGAATATCCGTAGGAATCCCCCGACCGTTATCCACCACCGTCACGGAGCCGTCAGGATTAATATCGATTTCAATATGGGTGCAGTAACCCGCCAGCGCCTCGTCAATGGCGTTGTCCACCACCTCGTAAACCAGATGGTGCAGACCCTTGGGGCCCGTGGAGCCGATATACATGCCCGGACGTTTCCGTACCGGCTCCAGCCCTTCGAGGACCTGAATTTGATCGGCGCTGTAGTTACTGGTCATATCTCTCCAATTTTTGCCGGATTAGGGGCTGGCTGGCCCGGATGACAAAAGACCCCAAAATTTTATCACATCTGGGTTACAGGCGCCGAGAGACCTAAATGATTTAAGGTTTAAGGCGGGGATCTAACGCGACGATCCGCAAGCGCGGCGCCCCTGGGTAAAATAACCTTAGCGTTGGCGTTTCTCCTCGGCATCCTATGACGACTCCCCTCCAGACTCCCGAACCCGCGGCGGTGGACGCCTGGCAATTGAGCAAAACCTACCGCACCGGTTTTTGGCTCAATCAAAAGGTGCGCTCCCTCCAAGAACTCTCCCTCTCCGTCAGCGCCGGGGAAACCTTTGGACTACTGGGCCCCAACGGCGCCGGCAAGACGACCTTGTTAAAGATTCTCCTGGGGGTGATTCGCCCCAGTACCGGCGGCGCCACTCTTTTGGGCAAACCCATCGGCGACCGGGCCACTAAACAACGGTTGGGCTACCTGCCGGAAAACGCCTATTTTTACGATTACCTCACCGCCTGGGAATTTTTGACCTTTGTGGGAGGGTTGTTCCAATTACCCCAACCGGCGCTGAAAAAACGGATTGAGGCGCTGTTTGAACTGGTGGGGCTGGATCTGAAAACCGCCAAGAAGAAGCAACTGCGTCAATACTCCAAGGGAATGCTTCAACGGGTGGGCATGGCCCAGGCGCTGATTAACGACCCGGAGGTGGTTTTCCTCGACGAACCCATGTCCGGTCTTGATCCCCTGGGGCGTTACCAGGTGCGGGAAATTATCCTGGCGCTGAAGGAACAGGGCAAAACCATCTTTTTCAATTCCCACATCCTGGCGGACGTGGAGCAGATCTGCGACCGTATCGCCATCTTGGCCCGGGGAGAACTCCTCTGCGTCGGCTCCCTAGAAGAACTGTTGGGGCGCTCCGATGTTTACCATGTGACGGTGAGCGGCGCAAGTCAAGAACAACTCCAGCCCTGGTTAGAGGCGTTGCGAATTGAGGACGGTCTCTGGCATGGGCAACTGCGGGGAGATCCCGAGGCGTTTTTAGCGCAACTGCCCCACTGGAACGCGCGGTTAGCGAACCTAACCCAAGCTCGGGCCTCCTTGGAGGATTACTTTATCCAACAGTTACGGGAGCGGGGCATTACCTCCAGCCAGTAGGGCCCGTTCCGTTACGGCGCCGGGAGGCCCCTAACCCCGGTCGCCTTGGGCCATTTCAGGCTAAGAGGCGATTGAAAAAAGTTAAAATCCCCCGGTTTTGAGAACCCTAATTTTCCCGCCGGCCCGGGCAAGCAGAAATGTTGAGGTCCAACCCTAGTCAAGCGCCAACTTGCCCTAGTATGATTACCTGTTGCCCTCCTTTGCCGACGCGCTATGAGTCCTTCCCCCTTGCCCCGTTGCACAAAAATTGTGGCCACAATCGGCCCCGCCAGCAATAAAAAGGAAGTCCTCAGAAAACT
>JAYKIZ010000136.1:0-16361 GCA_035285965.1 Cyanobacteriota bacterium
AATCTTCAAACACTAATGGCGACTGGGTTCGCCGCAGATAAATCACCACCTGTTCAACCTCGCAGGCGTACTGACGATGGAGCCGCACCCAATAATCCAACATCCGTAACGGCATCGCCGGTTTTGACTGAGCCTCCGTCTGAAACTCCAAATGTAAAATCCGCCCCGAACCCTGCAAAAAAAAGACCGTATCCGCTCGAATCGGCTCCAGGGCCAACTCCGTATTCAACAACTCCCAAGAATTGTCCCCAGACTCCGGCAGTAGCCAATCCACAAACGCCTGCGGCGCCGACTCCACCATAAACTTCAGCACACTGTCAAAACTCATAACCCAAACTCCCCTACCGACTTCGCCGCCCCAATTCTACCCCGGCGCCGGACTTTCCCCACGGCGAATAACTGGGCGCAGGCTGACACATTACATTGCTCGGCTCTAGTGTTATACTATAATCGCAAAGATAAGAAGGTCGCCAGCTTTAAAAAATATGGACGCTCAAATTGTGACGGGAACAGCTTATCAAGAAGTCATTGATTTCTTAGCAAGAGGAACTACTCCAGAAACGATCGCTAATTTTCAGGTTTCTGAAAATGTTAAAGAAAGAGTTATGGATCTCATCTATCAAGAAAAGAACAATACCTTAACCCCCGATGAAAAACTAGAGTTAGATCACTATCTACTATTAGAGCATTTAGTGAGATTAGCCAAAGCTCGCGCTTATCAATATGTGGCGGAAAACAAAGCCAATGCGACGACCTTATCTTAATCAGCAATTACGCCGTTTAGTAGCGGAGCGAGCTAACTATGCTTGTGAATATTGCCTTATTCATGAACAGAACACAGTTTTAGGTTGCGCCGTTGATCATATTATCAGTATCAAGCACGGTGGCAAAAACGATGCGGATAATCTTGCTTATGCTTGTGTTTTCTGTAATCGATTTAAAGGAAGCGATGTCGGCTCAATTATTTTTGAAACAAGGCAATTTACTCGTTTTTACCATCCGCGGTGGGATATTTGGAATGAACATTTCAAATTTAAGGATAATTTAATTGACCCCCTCACTTCTATTGGTATAGTAACCGCTAGAATTTTAGGTTTTAATGAGAAAAATCGCTTGCTAGAACGTCAATTATTGATGTCTAAAAATTGTTATTTATCACCTCGCCGCCTTTGAATCCAGCAGGCGCCAGCCTGACGGGGTGGTCAAACCACTGATCCCAGCCAATAACTGGGCGCAGGTTGCCCCAATTCTACCCCGGCGCCGGACATTCCTCTCGGCGCCGCGTTACTCCGCTCAGCGCTGGATGACCACCCCGCCCCTACGGGGCACCCCTCCACGGGAGGGGAATCTAGCTGATTAGTTTAGTTTCGCCCCCCCAGCCCCCCAACTTTGGGGGGAGTGAGGCGCTTTTCGGGGTTCAAAGTCCCCCAGAATTGGGGGATTTAGGAGGCTAGAGCCAGTTAAACAGCTAACTAACGACTATCGAAGCAGTGATTTATCAGCGAAAAATTCCCCTCCTTGGAGGGGTGGCAGGCGCCAGCCTGACGGGGTGGTCAAACCTATGCAAACAGTGGACGGCGTCAAAGAAAACGAGCTAGAGTTAACTTTTCCATTTCACCGTAGCATCTCCCCAATCGCCGCTAAAAGTTCAGTAGGCGTCAACACAGAAATCGAAGCCTGCGCATAGTCCTTTGGGTTTTGCGTCACAATGCCATTAAGACCCGCCGTCAAAGCGGTTTGATGCTGAATCGCATCCTCAAAATCTTTTGGATTTGACGCCAAAGCATTTTTAATGACCCTCTCGTCAACCGTAGCAATCGAACAAAAAGAAATAATATATTGCAAAAATTCAAATGTTAAATATTTCCCTTTATCCTTACGAACAATATAAAAAATATCGCTAATAGAAGCCGCCGATAAATATCCATCAAAAACCTTTTCTTCAGCCAAAGCCAACACACGATCAGAATCTTCAAAAAAAGGCTCCCTTTCCAAAGCGACATCAATGACAATATTTGTATCAATTAATATTTTCATAGATTGTGCTTTGCCCGTAAATACTCCCATTTAGCCTCATCCTCATCAAAATCAGCCGGAGCAGGAACCATCTTTTCAAACCACCCTTGTAAAACCTTAACCTGACTTTTTTTTCGCTGTGCCATTGGTAAATCAGAAGCCTCCTGCCGTTGTTTAATCAATAAAGCAACATCCAGCAACTCAGTCAATAAATCATCAGGCAGTTGCTCAATCTCTTGAAGCAGTCTTTCTTTGACAGATTCCCGCATCAGTTCCTCCTGAAGGTACATATTGATTAAAGCCTTGCTGAAACTAATCCCAGCCAATAACTGGGCGCAGGTTGCCCCCATTCTACCCCGGCGCCGGACTTTCCCCTCGGCGCTGGATGACCACCCCGCCCCTTGCGGGGCACCCCTCCACGGGAGGGGAATCAAAGCAGTGACTTATCAGCGAAAAATTCCCCTCTTTGGAGGGGTGGCAGGCGCCAGCCTGACGGGGTGGTCAAACCTATTGCCAACAGTGGACGGCGTCGCTGAATCAAGCAATAACTCAACGCAAGCCGTCCTTTTCCGGCGCCGGACTTTCCCTCTCGGCGCTGTACACTCTAAATACCCCTATCAGGACAAACCTAAAACGATGATTACCCGAAACAACCCCCTGATCCTCAAGCGCCTAAGCCAACACCTAGAGCCAATAGAAACACTATGCCAACAGTGGGGCATTCATCAGTTAGCTCTCTTCGGGTCTATTTTGCGAGAAGACTTTGGCGCTGATAGCGATGTAGATCTCTTAGTTGACTTCTCACCTGGAAAAAAAATTAGTTTACTTGATTTACTGGAATTAGAATATCAATTTTCTGAAATATTAGAACGGCCAATTGATTTAGTAGAAAAACAGGCTATCATACAAAGCCCCAATTGGATTCGTCGTCAAGAAGTCTTAAACGGCGCCCAGATCATCTATGAACAGAGATAAAGCCTATTTGTTAGACATCGCTCGTTTTGCAGAAACAATCTTACAATTGACCGCTGAAATGGATGAAAAACAATTTCAAGCTGATTTAAGAACTCAATTAGCCGTATCTTATGAATTATCCGTTTTAGGCGAAGCAGTCAAGCGGCTCTCGCTAGAATTTCGGCAATCTTATCCAGAAATTCCTTGGCGGAGTATGGCGGGGATGCGAGACAAGTTAATCCATGACTATGACGGAGTTTTAGTCGAACGGATTTGGGAAGTCGTGAGCGACCATATTCCAAAACTGTTAGACTCCATTGCTCCATTGCTTCCCCAAGAATCGTAAACCTCGCTCAGATTTCAGTGACTTATCGGTAATAAATTCCCCTCCTTTGGAGGGGTGGCAGGCGCTAGCCTGACGGGGTGGTTAAACCTACACTAATAGTGGAAGGCGTCGCTGAACCAAGCCATAACTCAACGCAAGCCGCCATATTTCGGCGCCGGACTTTCCCCTCGGCCCTACAGAGCGTCAGCCCCCGCTACCCGCCTACTTGGATAAAATAGAATAGACCCGACTGGGCAAACCTGCCCATAACCGCCACCCCTGACGAAGTCCTCGACCTCTTCAAACAAGTCGCCCAAGCTTAGAAAGAAAATGCAACCCCTCAACAGCGACACTATCGTCACCATCCCCGACGATAATGGCACTTTTGTTGCCTATGTCCCGGCGCTCCAAGGCTGTCATGCCTGGGGAGAAACTCCTGAACAAGCGCAGGCTGAGTTACCAAATGTCTTTGATATGATTATGGAAGAATTTAGAGAAACCGGACGCCCACTACCCTAAGATTATGACTCCAAAAAACGACGCAGAAGCGCAACTAGAATACCTTTTAAAAGGTCAGCAGGAAATTATCCAGCGACTAGAAACCATTGAACGGTATATCGAAACGTTAAAATCGCCTCGACTCCTTAGCTCGTCAACTGAAGTTCCGCCCTCCGATCCCATTACCCAGGCAATCCTCGACCGTAGCAAAGAAATCAGAACTCGAAGATGGAAAAAAATGTTTGGCGGTTTTAATTGTGATGATTTTCAACAATATGAAGTCTTGCCCGCTTGCGAAATTTTGTTTCCCCAAAGAGGGATTAAAATCCAGCAAAGCCTACAGAACATGAAATATAAGAAAGGCGATCTATATTTAACGATTGGTCTGATGCTCAGCAACAAAAATCAAATCATCATTGTTTCCACCCGAGAAACGATTCAAACCGACCAGATTGACGATTTAATCGAAGAGTTATCCGATTTTCGGCGCTTTTGTCCCGAATACCAACACCAGCAACTCTATGGGGCTGTTGCCGGCGCGAACATCGAGGATGAAGCCGATGAATACGCCTACCAACAGGGACTCTTTGCCCTCGCCAAAGTCGGTGAAACCGTCGCCATCCTCAACGGCGCCGACTTTGAACCTAAAAGTTGGTAGCTCGCCGCTTCCGGCGCTGTACACTCTAAATAGGCTCGTCAAGACAGACTTAAAAACTATACCATCTCTTTGCCCATGATTCCCGTCGAACTCTACAACCAAGACTTTAATCTCTGGCTGGAGCAAACTATTCACCACCTGCAAAACCAAAACTTTGTTTCCCTAGACCTCGAACATTTAATTGAGGAACTAAAAACCTTGGGTAAATCTGAAAAAAAATCGCTACAAAGTAATCTCATGATCTTAATTGCGCATCTACTCAAACTTACCGTCCAGTTCGATGTTCCAGAAACCATGAAAATGAGTTGGTATCGTTCTGTCGCCGAACATCGTAAACGAGTACTGATTGACATTAAGGACACCCCCTCTCTGAAATCTTACCTACCCACAGCCCTCGCCCAAGCCTATCCCGACGCCCGCGACCTTGCTATTCGAGAAAGTAAATTTGCCGCCTTTGGCGTCGCAACTCCGTCTGAAGATCGCTATCCCGAAGCTTGTCCCTTCAGCCTAGACCAGTTACTTAACGAAGATTTTTATGGTAAATCCGATTAATTCAAATATTCTTATCTAGTGTTACACTGTAATAGTAAAAATAGAAAAGTCTCCAGCTTTAAAAAATATGAACGCTCAAATTGTGACGGGAACGGCTTATCAAAACGAATCCCAGCCACTAACTGGGCGCAGGTTGCCGCTATTCTACCCCAGCGCTGGACTTTCCCCCCGTTCGGCATTGCTCAGGCCCCCCCTTCACTTCAGCCCAAAAACTGGTAAAACATAGGATAGTGTAGGTTTTCATGAATATCCCTATGAGTCAACGTCTAGAGTTTCCTATTGAGTACAGCTTTGACCCCGAAGCTCAGGTCATAATTGCCACTGTCCCCAGCCTCAATCACATCTCATCATTTGGCAAGGACTTTGCCGAAGCAGAGAATAATATCATTGAAGCGGTTCTAGCCTATATTGAATCTCTCCAAAAAGACGAATTACCGATTACTCAAGATTGCGCCTCCACAACCGGCACACTCTTAGCCATCGAACTGGTTCTATGAGTGAAAAATTAACAGCAATTACTGCCAAGAAAGCGCTCCGTAAGCTCAAAAAAGCGGGCTTTCTAGAGGATCATCAACGAGGAAGTCATCTAGTGCTTAAACATTCCGATGGTCGTCGTGTTGTTTTGCCCATGCATAGCGCCGATATTCCCCGCGGAACCCTACATTCCATTGTCGTACATCAGGCAAAGTTAGATATTTCGACATGGAATCATCTTTAAAATAACCATGACTACATATTGATTAAAGCCTTGCTGAAACTAATCCCAGCCAATAACTGGGCGCAGGTTGCCGCTATTCTACCCCGGCGCCGGACTTTCTCTCTCGGCCCTACGGGGCCCCCTCCACGGGAGGGGAATCAAAGCAGTGACTTACCGGCGACAAATTCCCCTCTTTGGAGGTATGGCAGGCGCCGGCCTGACGGGGGGGGAAATCCTACGCCGCTAGTAGATAGTCAAAACATAACCGCCTCATCCGGTAGATGGCAAAGATCCCCCTCAAAACCCTTCCAGTCAGTTTTCCAGAGCGCCGGTAAAAACCCGTTGGGCCGGCCCCGTCATATAAACCGTTCCCTCGGCTTGGGCCCACTCAATCTCCAAAGCGCCGCCGGGGAGATCCACTCGACACCGGGGTTGGCAAAGCCCCGCGAGAACTCCCGCCACCACCGCGGCGCAAGCGCCGGTGCCGCAGGCCAGGGTAATACCGGCGCCCCGTTCCCAGACCCGCATTTTCAGATGATCGGGGGCGAGAACCTGGATAAATTCGACGTTGGTCTTTTGGGGGAAAACGGGATGCCGCTCAAACAGAGGTCCAATTTGGCTTAACTCAACAGCGTCGGCGTCTTCCACAAAGATGACGCAGTGGGGATTCCCCATACTGACGCAGGTGACGAGCCAGTTTTTACCGGTTACGGTTAAAGTTTGGTTAACGACTGCGTCCTCCCCCGGAGCTAAGGTCGTGGGAATCCGCTCCGGCGAGAGGTAGGGCGGCCCCATATCCACTCGGATTTGACCGGCGCCGACCAGTCGGGGAATGATCAAGCCCGCGAGGGTATGGATTTTGTATTGTTTGCCTACCGCGGTCTCCCCCTCCAGATCCGCTAAGAACTGGGCCAGACAACGGATGCCGTTACCGCACATCTCCGGCTCGGAACCGTCGGCGTTGTAGATGCGCATCGTATAGTCCGCTTCCCCTTGACCGGGCAGAGCGAAAATCACCCCGTCGGCGCCGACGCCAAAATGACGGTCGCACAACCGGGCGGCGGCGTCGGAGTCAAGACAGGGCTGGGGGCTGTGGCGATTGTCAATGAGGATGAAATCGTTGCCGAGGCCGTGGTATTTGGTAAAGGCGAGGGTCATGGGCGGGGAGAACCGGGAAGCTTTATCTGTGATCTCTAATTTGTTGTATCACACCGGCGCTGTCTAGTCGGATTAGAGGAGCGATGGTTTTCCTAAAATCCGATGGGCCTCAAGCCGGAAATGAGACGCGACATTCCACATTCACGAACTAAAGCCGTTAGTTTAAGATAAATGCATCTTCATCCGCCGCCGCCATGTTGCCCTCTCCTCCTCCCGATCCCCAATTCGATCCCCTCAGCGCCTTGATCCCCGGCTGGGACGATCCCGAAGCGGAGGAAGCGGAGTTTCGGGAAGATTTTTTTAAGGGTCAGGCCGGCCGACGGCAGAAGGCGGCGCTGGTTCTAATGGCGGTGTGGGGAACCGTTTTTCTTCTGCATACCTTTGCCTGGGGCCTGTGGCTCGTTTGGGCGTTAGCGTCTCTGCTGGCCCTCCAAGCCTTACGGTTAATGCGGGCTAAGCCGATACCCGCGCCGACGCTCCCGGAGGGAAAAACCGATTTACCCTTCATTTCCCTGCTGGTGGCGGCGAAAAACGAAGAACGGGTCATTGAGTCCTTGGTCAATCAACTCTGTAATCTGGACTATCCCCAAACGGCCTACGAGGTTTGGATTGTGGACGACCACAGCGCCGACGGCACCCCAGAAATTTTGCAACGTCTCGCGCCGCGCTATCCCCATTTGCATATCCTGCGGCGGCCAGCCAACGCCGGGGGCGGCAAATCCGGCGCTTTGAATGAAGTGTTGGCTCAAACCCAAGGGGACATTATTGGCGTCTTTGACGCCGACGCCCAGGTTCCGGCGGAACTCCTGCGCCAAGTGGCGCCCTTTTTCCAAGACCCAGGGCTGGGCGCCGTGCAGGTGCGGAAAGCCATCGCCAACAGCGCCGTTAATTTCTGGACCCAGGGACAGGCGACGGAAATGGCGCTGGATCTCTATTTCCAACAACAACGGATCGCCCTGGGGGGCATTGGAGAACTGCGGGGCAACGGTCAATTTGTCTCCCGTCAAGCGCTCTCCGACTGCGGCGGCTGGAATGAGCAAACCATTACCGACGACCTGGATTTAACCATTCGTCTCCATCTGCAAAACTGGCGGGTGGAGGTTCTCTCTCAACCGCCGGTGTGGGAAGAAGGGGTGACTTCGGCGTCGGCGCTCTGGCATCAACGGAATCGTTGGGCCGAGGGCGGTTACCAACGTTATTTAGACTACTGGCGGGGACTGCTGACCCGGCGGTTAGGGCTAGGGAAAAAGATCGATCTCTGCTCCTTTATGCTGATGCAGTATCTCCTGCCCACCGCCGCGGCGCCGGATTTAGCCTTTAGCGCCTACTTCCACCAAATGCCCCGCCTCGGCGCTCTTACGGCCATCGCCCTCAGTTTTTCAGGTTGGGGCATGGTTCAGGGTCTTCGACGGGCCCTTCCCCCCGGCGCTCAGCCCCCCCGGATTGGGTTCTCTCTGTTGAGTCAAACGCTCTTAGGAACCCTTTATATGCTCCATTGGTTAGTGATCATGCCCTGCGTAACGGCCCGGATGGCCTTGCGGCCCAAGCGCCTGAAGTGGGTCAAAACCGTTCACGGCGGTCTGGGAGAGGAAAGCCTGGAGCTGAAAGGGGGGGAAACATGACGCGCCTCCAACTCCCCTGGCCCGCGGCCTTAGAGACGACGGACGCCGACGAGTCCTATGCCCTCGCTCCCTTTGCCTGGGAGGACTTTGAACAATTGCTGGCCCGCTGGGGAGACGACGCTCCCTATCGTCTTTCTTATTTGGACGGAGTTCTCTATCTGATGGCGCCGAGTCGTTGGCATGAAGACCGCAAAACCCGCTTTGGTTCTTTCTTAGAACTCTACTTTTTAGCCCGGTCTATCGAGTATTTTCCCACCGGTTCTACCACCCTTAAAAACGCCTATAAAAAAGTGGGGCTGGAGCCGGATGAAAGTTATTGCCTGTTTACGGATAAAGCCATCCCGGATTTAGCCATTGAAATCATCGTCACGAGCGGCGGCGTCCAGCGACTGGCCCTCTACCAACGGCTGGGGGTGGCCGAGGTCTGGCTCTACCGACAGGGCGGTCTGCAAATTTACTCTCTTAATCCCCAGCTCTCGGCGGAGCCGCCCAGTTTTGGCTATCAGCTTCAGGATCAAAGCCTTCTGCTCCCGGAGTTGGATGTGGAGCTTTTACTGACTTGTCTGGAAACCGAGAGCGCCCTAACCGGTCTGCAACGTTGGCAGGCGGCGCTGAGAGGGGGACTTTGAGGGGAGTGGGGGATCAAAACCCCGCCCCCCTCGACGAAACCACCCGAAAACCTTCCGTCTGGTGGGTTTTACGCAAATTAAACGCGCCGGCGACCTCCGCGGTCACTTCCCAGATGATTCGCAACAGTTGGCCGTCGTAGGAATAGGGGCCCGTTAGGGGAATCTGACAGGTAAAGGGCGTTACAGAGTCCCGGAAAATCTCCTGCTCATAAATAGTCGCCCGGTCGACGTCGCCCCGCCCCTCCGTGCGCCAGCCGACCATTAATCGGGCTTTTTTATTCTTCTCGTCCGGGTCGGGCAACCACTGACAGGTTCCCTCCAAATAGGCTCCCGGCGAAAGCGCCGTTTCTCTCAGCGAGATTCTAAGCATCGACGACCTCTAGGGTAAAACAAGATTGGGCAGGCTCCATTAGGTTGGGCAGGGTTTGTTCCACCACGATCACCCAACGGATTTGATTCCGCTGGGCTTCGAAGGAGGGGGGCAAATGGGGCGGAATTTCTAGATCAAAGTGGCTGATCATCTCCCGCTCTCCGGGGAATAGCGTCTGACGGCAGAGATCGTAACTGCCGACGACGGCGGTTTCCACAATCGTGTCCGTGCCTTTGCTATAACTGACCCGTTCGACGCAGACCAGTTTAACCGCTAAGCTGGCCGGCGCCGGCAGGGACTGGAGATTAAAGAGTTTTGTCCAGAAATTATCCTGCAGACGGCGCCGAAAGGTAAGACGGTCGCTATCGCCTAAACAGAGGGGATAGTGGGAAAAGGTCAATTCTCCCGGAGCCAGGCAAACGGCGCTCCAGACCTCGCTCCAGGTCTTGCGACGGACGGAGACGTTAAAAAGTAAGAGAACACCGAAAATGACCAACAGGATGAAAAAAAACCAGAAAAAAAGTAATAAAAGAATCGTTCCGAGAAAGCCCGCCAACCAAGATTGGGAAGCGGCGGGTCGGGGAATCGCGGTAGTTTTGAGGAGATAGCCCCCAGAGGTGGGTTGAATCTCTAGGGGCGGATACTGACAGTAACGTTCTTGAAAAAAAGAGGCGTTAAGGGGTTCCATCGGCGCTAAAACAAGAATCGATTTAAGTAAAGCTTAAAAAATTCTTAGCCAAACCTTAATAATTTAGCCTGAGCTTAATCCTAGAATGAAGGCAATAACTCCAAATGAACATGGGGTTCGATCCTGCCATAGAGTAACTCATCCCCGGCGACTTCAGATTTCTCAGGATAATCTAAGAGAAAATACTGAGTTTAGCCGATGAGCGCGTTTAAGGCGGATCGACCAGTCCCCTATGCTAGACCTTCGGGTAGGAAAATTCCCCAACTTTGGAGGACTTTGACGGCCGTTCTACTGAGCGAAGTGGTTCCTAGGCCTGTCGAAGTATAGGGGCGGCTCGCTCAACATCCTCTAAGCTGACAGCTTTTATCCTTATCCATCCCTCTCCCCCCTATTCCTATGCTTCAAACTGTCTCCTCTTCTAGAACCCTGGGCAGTCTAGAGGATCTCCCCCTCGACAATTATCGGGTTAGCGCCGAAACCTTGACGGAAGCGGTTAAGCAACACCTCCTAGAACATCCTAGTTTGTCTGGCTTTATTGTCACGGATCATGAACAAGTTATTGGTTGTATTACTCGTCGCGCCTTTTTTGAAAAGCTAAGTAAAGAAATTAGCCACGCCCTTTACATCGGTAAGCCCATCGCTATGATGGTGGGCAATATTAAAGAAGATATTTTAAAAATCACCCACACCACTTCCGTGACCGACGCGGTTCGCCTCTCTTCCTTCCGTCCCGCTAAATCTTCCTATGATCCCATCGTCATCGTTAAAGACGGGGAAGAAATCGGTATGTTGGATTTTAGTAAATTAATCTTAGCTCAGTCGGAGATTTTTTCGACCCTCAATCATACGCTCTCTCAACAAGAAATTGAGTTGCGGCGCTACGCCGAGCAAATTGAAGAGCAGGGCCGGAGCGTCCAACGCTACGCGGAACAATTAGAAAATCAACAACGGGAACTTCAGGAGCGCAATCAACTCCTTGAAGATCAAAAAAAGCAACTGGAAGAGAAAACCTCGGAACTGTCGGCAAGCGCCGTCAAGCTCTCCCAGAAAACCGAAGAAATTTCCGCCCTCAATCGGCGCTTTGAAGAAGTAGGTATTTTAGTTTCAAAAGAAGGAGAAAAGACCTTCGCTGCGCTAGGGAATGGCGTTGAGGCCGTGATTCAATTTACTCAAAAAATCAACGAAATTAGCAACCATTTTCAAGAAAAACTGACTTCCATTGACCAGGGGAACGAGTTAATCAACAAGATTAGTAAGCGGGTGGAAAACCTCTCCTTCCAAGCCTCCATTATCGGCTCGGGGTTACCGGTGGACGATCAAAACAAACTTCCCTTTAACATGATTATTGAGGAAATTGAAAAGCTGAGCGTCCAAATCGTGGAGGCCAATAAAGCGATTAACACGATCTCCAAAGAACTACGCTCCCAAATTAAGACCCTAGTGCGCACGGCCGAGGAAAACCAAGGGGTGGTCACCCATCTCTCGGCGGACGCCCAACGGATGGAAACGGCGCTGGCGAGTTTAACTCAACTGCTCAGTTAGTGTCCTTGCGGCGCTTATAGGGGGAAAGCCCCTCGCTTTTTCAAGTAGTAGGCTAATCCAGCAAAAAACGAGGCGGAGCTAATAGGAACAGTTCCCCAGCGCCCGGAGCGACAGCGCCGGGGTTAAAGGCGAGGCCGATAACGCCCGCTTTTTTTAAGATTAATTTATCCCGGTTTTCTCCCCAAACCAGCGTTTCCGCCCATTCTCCTAAATCCGGTTGGTGACCCACCAGGGCGATTTTCTCTAGGGTTTCGTCGGCGGCCAGCGCCGTTAACGCCTCCGCCAGGTCTCCCCCCGGCGCTAGGGCTGGCCAGGTTTCTAAGCGTCGGCTGAGACCCGCTTCGAGGAGAATTTGCCCGGTTTGTTGGGCCCGGACTAGGGGGCTAGCGAAAATAACGTCTAGACTTAACCCCAGTTCCACTAAACGCCGGGCGACTTTTTCGGTTTTTTCCCAGCCTTTAGAGGTCAGCACCCGTTGGGCGTCGTCTTCCTCGTCTTGGCGCTCCGCGGCGACGCCGTGGCGGATCAGGTAAAGTTCCATAGGGAGTTGGGCAGGGTAACAGCTCTCTAGGATACTGAATTTTTCTTCTCCAAGGTCTATGTTTCTCTCTTTTCTGCGGCGCTGGCCCCTTTTACTGTTGCTCCTCCCCCTCGGCGCCTGCGGCGGCCCCTCCGCGCCTCCCGTCGAACTCCAGACTTCGGCGCCGAGGACGTTGAAACTCTTGGCTTGGCAAGCGCCGACTATTTTGAACCCCCACCTGGCGACGGGTTTTAAGGACGGGGAAGCCAGCCGCGTCACCCTGGAGCCGTTGGCCAGTTTTGACGGCGCCGGTAAATTAATCCCCATTTTGGCCGCGGCAGCGCCGAGTCTGGAAAATGGTCAAGTGGCCAAGGACGGCAAATCCGTGACTTGGAAACTCAAGCCCGGCGTTCTCTGGTCCGACGGCCAACCCTTCAGCGCCGAAGATGTGGTTTTTACTTACCAATTTATCAGCGACCCCAAAACCGGCGCCACCAGCGCGGGCAATTACGAAGGGGTGGAATCGTTGACGGCGCTGGATCCTTTAACTGTTAAAGTAACCTTTAAACAAGCGACGTCCGCGTGGTTCTTGCCCTTTGTGGGCAACGAAGGCTCTATTTTGCCTCGCCATCTTTTCCAAAATTACACCGGAGAAAAGGCGCGACAAGCGCCGGGAAATCTCCTGCCCGTGGGCACCGGCCCCTATCGGGTCAGTCAATTTAAACCCGGAGACGTCGTCTTTTACGAACCCAATCCCCACTACCGGGAGGCGAAAAGGTTGGGTTTCGAGCGCCTAGAACTGAAGGGGGGCGGCGACGCCGTGTCCGCCGCTAGGGCCGTGTTGGAAACCGGCGACGCGGACTACGCCTTTAACCTTCAGGTGGAGTCGAATTTGTTGAAAAATTTAGAAGGCGCCGGCGCCGGTCGTCTCGTTCCCCATTTAGGCAGTTTGGGAGAGCGGATTCTGTTTAACTTTACCGATCCCCAATCCCCCGAAAAAGCGGCGCCCCATCCCTTTTTGACCGACGCCAAGGTGCGGCGAGCTTTTACTCTGGCGGTGGACCGGGCCTTAATCGCCCGCCAGTTTTACGGCGTCACGGGCCAAGCTACAGCTAATGTGGTGCTGGCGCCCCAGGAATTTGTTTCTCCCAATACCCAAATTAATTTTGACCCGACCCAGGCGGCCCAATTGCTAGACGAGGCGGGTTGGCAAGATAGCGACGGCGACGGGATCCGGGACAAAAACGGCGCCAAACTGCGGGTCGTGTTTCAAACCAGCGTCAATCCCCTCCGGCAAAAAACTCAACAGGTGGTCAAACAGGCGCTCCAGGGACTCGGGGTAGAAGTGGAATTGAAAAGCGTCGATCCCAGCGTTTTCTTTTCCGGCGACCCCGCTAATCCCGACACCTTAGAGCGGTTTAACGCCGATCTGCAAATGTTCACCACCGGCAACACCAACCCCGATCCCGGCAAATATCTGAAAACCTTTACCTGCCCGGAAATTCCCAGCGCCGCCAATAATTGGTCCGGGGATAACTACAGTCGTTTTTGCCAAAAGGAATACGACCAACTCTGGCGGGCGTCTCAACAGGAACGGAACCCAGAGCGGCGCCGGCGGTTATTGATCCAGATGAACGATTTACTGGTTAACAACTCTGTCCTGATTCCCCTGGTGCATCGGGCCGACGTGGCGGGGGTGGGCAAAACCCTCCAGGGCGTTAATTTAACCCCCTGGGACCGCAATACCTGGAATATCGGCGCTTGGCGGCAACCCTAGCGCCGGGCCGCCCTGGGAACCGGCGTAATTCTGAAAGCAGTTATAAAATAAAGTGAAAAAATGCTTTTGACTCAGATCTCCCCCATGACTCCGTCCCCTCGGCCTCGACTCTCTCTGTCCCGTTCTCAAAACCGTTGGGGCAAGTTGGGGCTGGGCCTCTTACTGTTACCCGCGTTATTAGCCCCGGCGCCGGCGCTGGCCCAAGACCCCGCGGTTCCCGCTTTCAGAAATCGGGATCAAGTCTCTAACTACACCTACGGCAACTTGGTGCGGGACATTAAAGCCGGGAAAGTGAGCAAGGTGGAAATCGACCCCAACTTGGAAAAGGGTTGGGTGACCCTCAAGGGCCAGGCCCCAGAAGCGGCGCCGGAAACGGTGCGCCTGTTTAAAAATAACCCCGAACTGATTGAACTGTTAAAGAAAAGCAAGGTGAACTGGGGCATTCGCCGCACCCCCGATAATTCGGCGCTGTTGGGACTGCTGACCCATCTGGTGATTATCGCCGCCCTGATTGGCCTGGTGGTGATGGTGATTCGGCGCTCCGCCAACGCCTCCGGTCAGGCCATGAGTTTCGGCAAATCCAAGGCCCGGTTCCAGATGGAAGCTAAAACCGGAGTGGGCTTTGGGGATGTGGCGGGCATCGACGAAGCTAAGGAAGAACTTCAGGAAGTGGTCACTTTCCTCAAACAACCGGAAAAATTCACCGCCATCGGCGCCAAAATTCCCAGGGGCGTGCTCTTAATTGGGCCGCCGGGGACGGGGAAAACCCTCCTGGCGAAAGCCATTGCCGGGGAGGCCGGAGTGCCCTTTTTTAGTATTTCCGGCTCGGAATTTGTGGAAATGTTTGTGGGGGTCGGCGCGTCTCGGGTCAGGGACTTGTTTAAAAAAGCCAAGGAAAACGCGCCCTGTTTAATCTTCATCGATGAAATCGACGCGGTGGGGCGCCAGCGGGGCGTAGGTTACGGCGGCGGCAACGACGAGCGGGAGCAGACGTTAAACCAACTGCTGACGGAAATGGACGGTTTTGAGGGGAATAGCGGCATTATCGTGATCGCGGCCACCAACCGCCCGGATGTGTTGGACACCGCTCTCCTGCGGCCGGGCCGCTTTGACCGTCAAGTGGTGGTGGATTACCCGGACTTGGAGGGGCGGACTAAAATTCTGGCCATCCATTCCCAAAACAAAAAACTAGCGCCGGAGGTCGAGTTGGCTCTGATTGCCCGCCGGACTCCCGGTTTTACCGGCGCCGATTTGGCCAATGTGATGAACGAAGCGGCTATTTTCGCCGCCCGGCGCCGGAAGGAGGCCATTACCCTGGCGGAGGTGAACGACGCCATCGACCGGGTGGTGGCGGGGATGGAAGGCACGCCCTTGGTGGACAGCAAAAGCAAGCGTTTGATCGCCTACCACGAGGTGGGCCACGCTTTAATCGGCACCCTCTGTCCCGGCCATGATCCTGTGGAAAAAGTCACCCTTATCCCCAGGGGCCAGGCCAAGGGCTTAACCTGGTTCACCCCGGACGAGGAGCACACCCTCATGACCCGCTCCCAGATTATCGCCCGCATCGCCGGACTGCTGGGAGGGCGAGCCGCGGAGGAAGTGATTTTCGGCGCCGACGAAGTGACCACGGGGGCGGGGAACGATATTGAAAAAATCACCTACCTGGCCCGGCAGATGGTCACTAAATTGGGGATGTCTTCCCTGGGACTGGTGGCGCTGGAAAACGAAGACGGCGCCAACTACCTCGGCGGCGACTGGGGCAAACGCTCGGAATACTCGGAGGAAATCGGCGCTCGCATTGACCACGAAGTGCGCTGGATTGTGGACGCGGCCCACCGGGAGGCGTTGCGTATTTTAGAGGAGAATCGACCCTTGATGGACCGGCTGGTGGATCTGTTGATTGAACGAGAAACCCTAGAGGGGGAGGAGTTTCGCCAACTGGTGGGGGAGTTTCAGGATAAACCCCTAGCCGGCGCTGTGAAATAATCGACCCGGCGCTCCTAAGAGGCGGTTGGGGGAGCCGCCCTAAGACAAGGTAAAGAAAGGTTAAAAATTTAGGGTCAGGGGGCGCCGTTTTTACTTTCTCCCGGATAATATGTAGTCATAAATACCGATCTATTCCGACGACCGCGGTCTTTCTGGGTGATTGACCCCCATCCGACTTAGCGAATCTTGAATTTTCTCAGTCAGTCGCCCCCTTTCCTCTGTCCCAAGGGTCAGACGGGAGACTGAGCGCCGACTGTGGGTATGAGGGATAGACGACCTCCAGCCAACGCCTCGATATCATTTTTAGGAGTGTTTATGACGCCTACCCTCCCCACGATTCGGTTAGACTTAGACGCCATCCGCGAGGAA
>JAYKIZ010000137.1:0-3567 GCA_035285965.1 Cyanobacteriota bacterium
TAGAGGTTTTTTACCGTCAGGCTCTTGCCTTTGTTTATCCTTCCTTCTACGAAGGCTTTGGTCTCCCGGTTTTGGAAGCCATGAATTTCGGCGCTCCCGTCATTACCTCCCGGCGCTCTTCTTTGCCAGAAGTGGCCGGGGACGGCGCTTGGCTGATTGACCCGGATTCTGGGGAAGAATTAGCGGACGCCATGCTTCAGGTCGGGGATAACCCGGCGCTCAGATCCCAATTTGGCGCCGCGGCGCTGGCCCGGGCCCGACAGTTTTCTTGGCGCCAGACGGCCCAACAAACTCTAGCGGTCTATCGGCGCTTGGCTTCGATGACGCCAATATGACTCAGGCCAGTAAACAGCGTGTAATCCATCTAAACTGTTAGCGGTGGGTCATTCGGCGAGAGCGCCCCGCCGGCCCTGCTTTTCTGATAAATTAAAGCGGGATCGCCCCAGAGAGGAGAGATTAAAAAGCGATGAAAATTTTTGTCACCGGCGGCCGGGGCTTTCTAGGAACCGCCCTTTGTAGGCATCTGCGGGAGCGGGGCCACGACGTGACGGCGCCGAGTTCCAAAGATTGCGACCTGACCCAGCCGGATGGCCTCAGCCAGTTTAACGCCCCAGCCTTTGACCAAATCTATCACCTGGCGGCCTGGACCCAAGCGGGGGATTTTTGTCTCTATCACCCCGGCGAGCAATGGTTGATCAATCAAAAAATTAACACCCACGTTCTCTCCTGGTGGCAGAGCCGGCAACCCCAGGCCAAACTGATTTGCATGGGCACCAGTTGCGCCTATTCCCCCGACTTGCCCCTAGAGGAAGAGCATTACCTGACGGGATTGCCCATTGATAGCCTCTTTACCTACGCGTTTACCAAACGAATGCTCTATGTGGGCCTGCTGGCTCTGCATAAACAATTTGGTCTCAATTACCTCTGTCTAGTACCCTCCACCCTCTACGGCGCCGACTACCACACCGACGGGCGCCAGATGCACTTTATTTTTGACCTGATTCGTAAAATTATCCGGGGCCAACTCTACGGCGAGCCGGTGATTCTCTGGGGCGATGGCTACCAGTCTCGGGAGTTAGTCTATGTGGGGGATTTTGTGCGCATTGCGGCGGAATTGGCCCAAACCGTCGACAACGACTTGATCAATATCGGCGCCGGGGAGGAATTTACCATCCGTCACTTCGCCCAGCTCATCTGCGCCGAGGTAGGCTATCCCTTTGAGAAAATCCAATTTGATACCAGTCGCTACGTCGGCGCTAAGTCCAAATGCCTAGAAACCGCTAAATTACGGGCGTTACTGCCGGATCTGCGACTCGCGCCCCTAGAAGAAGGACTGCGAGAGACCATTCAATGGTTCTGGCGAGAGCAGGAAACTTTGCTCGGCGCCGGTTGAGAAGAGGGGAAATCCCTACCCGGAAGGGGGGGAGAGCGCCGGCTACCCAAACGCCGGTAAATTCGATACTATGGCAAGAGCATCAAAAATAAGCCTTAAGCTGTTTAGCCCTTTTGGACAGTTATTTTTACCCATGAGCAACCTTCAAGAAAAGATCGAGCAAGAACTAGCCAACGCCCGCCAGGTCTGTAGCGCCGACGGAGCCAACCCCGCGGAATGCGCCGCCGCTTGGGACGCCGTTGAGGAGCTACAAGCGGAAGCGTCCCACCAACACCAAGTCCACCCCGAAAAAACTTCCCTTGAAAAGTACTGCTCCGACAACCCCGACGCCGCGGAGTGCCGTCTCTACGATGATTAAGTTCCGGTAGTTATGCTCTCGTCCCTTCGCTTTTGGCGGCAATGGCTTCAGTCTGAGCCTTGTCGCCTTTTTAGCGTTATCTCCCCTAACCCGCATTGGCAAGGGGAGGGAATAATCATCAGGGTAAGCGCAAGAAGAAGATCAAGAAAATACGCTAAGTAGGCAGACCCGCAGTAAGGAAAGTTTATAAAAATAATTAGGAAAACCGGCGCCGGTAAATTCCGCTTCTTCCCAAGCCCCGTCGGCATTTTGGCTTTGGTCTAAAAAGCCTTGGCGCCGTCTAGGGCGATAACGGTCTGTCACTCGCCCTCTAAGATACAAGGGGGCTAATCTATACCTTGTTAAACCTCCTCTCACCATGGCCGCCTTCCTCAATCTGGCGATGTTCGCCCCCCTCCGCCACCGTCAATTCCGCTGGATGTGGGGCGCCAATTTAATCTCCAACTTTGGCACCTCCACCTATGTGCTGGCCATGAATTGGATCGCTGTGCGGGAGCACGGTGGTGTCGGTCTCGGCGCTATTACTCTGGCCTACGGCTTAGCGCAATTTTTCTGCCAACTGCCGGGGGGCGCGGCTAGCGACCGTTTTAACCGTCGTTTAGTCTTCGCCATTACGGAAACCTGTTTTTTACTGACGGCTATCGTTCTCACCCTGTCGGCGCTGGACAATCGTTTCCCTCTCTGGTTGCTGGCGCTGATCAACGGGTTGAACGGTTTAATCTCCGCCTTTGACACCCCGGCCCGGACAACCTTAATTAATGAGCTAATTCCCCCGGAAGAGGTCGCCCTCGCCCAGGAACTCTACGGCCTAGCGGCTAACGCTACTTCCGTACTCGGCCCGGTTTTAGGGGGAGTTCTCCTACACCTGGGTCACGACGCCCTAGCTTTTGGCTTCAACGCCGCCACCTTTCTGCCGGTTTTAGCCAGTTTACTGGTGGTTCGAGGCCATGCCCGCGCCGAAGGGGAAGGGCAAAAACGGACGCCCCTCTGGGTCAGTATCCGAGAGGGCTTGGCTTACGTCCGCCAAGACGCGGCGCTGACGACCCTCCTGCAATTCTTAGCGGTCATTATGATTTTGGGAATGCCCTACCAAACCTTATTACCCCTTTTTGCCCACCGGGTGCTTCGGGCTGGCTCGGCGGAATTTGCGGCGCTCTCCGCGGCCGTCGGTCTAGGGGGCTTTTTCGGGGCGCTAGCCGCGGCTAATTTACCCCCAGTTTCCCGTCCCGGGCGCTGGCTCTGGGGTCTCGGTTTAGCTTTCGCCAGCTCCATTTTTCTCTATACCCAATCCCCCGTTATCCACTGGGCCTCCCTCTCGGTCTTCTTAGCCGGCGCCTGTAGCGCCGCTATTCTTAATTGGAACGGCGCGTTGCTTCAGGCTCTGACTCCCCCGGCCCTGCGGGGACGGGTCACCAGCGTTTCTGGCCTGAACAAAGGCGCTCTCTCCGTCAGCGCCGCCCTGGCTAGCTACGGCGCTCACTATATCGGTTTGCCCTTAACGCAAACGGCGCTGATTATTTTGATGGCGGGAGGATTGTGGTGGCTCCGCTCCTCTCTGACGGCCATCGGCGCCGAGGAAGCCAACTCGCTCTAGACGGTCGGGAGCGCGTCACTCATAGGGGTTACTGAAGAAGCGGAGACGCGGGATTTTTCACCCTGGTTCACCCCGGCGCAGACTCGGGATCCCAGGCGGTAGATTCTGGGCTAGTCTGGGATAACCGATAACCCCCTTCGCTTTGCCATGAGCGCCATCCAACTCCCCCAATTCGACAGCGCCGAAAATCAGGAGAGCCGCCGCGCCTGGTTGGCCCGCAAC
>JAYKIZ010000138.1:0-4499 GCA_035285965.1 Cyanobacteriota bacterium
GCTCTTTAGGGAAAAATTTAGCCAGATCGTGCAAAAGTCCGGCTTGAGCCGCCAGTTCAGGATCGGCGCCGTGGATCAAAGCCAATTCCCGGGACATCGCTTCCACTCCCAAAATATGGTCTAGGCGCTCCGCTGAAACTTCCTGTTCTAACCAAGCGATTACCTTTTCCCGGTCTAGAGTCATAAGGCTACCTTAAACGCACCACTAAGCGCCGGTCTGGCTCGTGGCCCTGACTCTCCGTTTCCAGATCCGGCTCCCCCTGAAAAATGGTGTGGACTTGACGGCGCTCGGCCGCGGAGAGGTCGGTCAGTTCCACCGGCTGGCGATTAGACCGCACCTGTTGGGCCACGGTTTGGGAGAGGAGCAGTAATTCCTGCTGGCGCCGGAGGCGGTAGCCGTCCAGTTCCACAATAAAGGTGTGATGCTCTTCCCAATCGGCGTTGACGTTGAGGCGAGTGTTGAGGAGGTACTGGATGGAATCCAAGGTCGCCCCCCGCTCCCCGAGCAGATGTTGTCTCTGCTCCGGGGTTAAGGGCGCCGGATCGATGAGGATCCAAACGCCGGGAAGCAGCGAGCCGTCCCCCATCACTTGAATTTGGGCGGAGGCGGGCAGACCCATGAGGGCCAGTAGGGTTTCCAGCCAGACTTTGGCCTGTTGGCTATGGCTTTCCAGTTCGCTAGTCATGGTTGGAGTTTAAGAGGTTTTTTCCTTTTTCTTTTTGCCTTTTTCAAAGGGCAGGGCTTCGCGGTTTTGAGCGGCGGCGGCTTTTTCCTGTTGTTCTAGGAGTTTTTGCAGGTTCTCCGGTAGGGGTTCCCGCATTAAGATCACCGTTTGCAGGGTTTGGAAAACGTTGGCCAGCACAATATACATCAGCACCCCCGCCGGTAGGGGGAAGAAGAGGAACATGCCGCTAAAAATCACCGGGGTAATTTTATTGATGGTCTGCTGTTGCTGGGCTTGGGGATTGGCGCCCTGGGCGCCGCTATTCCCGGATAACTCCTGGTTAAGGTAGATGCTCAAACCAAAGAAGATAATCATGCCGAGAATATCCCAGTTAATCTCCCCGTTTTCTCCTGTGACGCCCACCTGACCCAAGGCTTTGATAAAGAGAAAACCCGTTTTGGAGGCGATGCCCGGCACTGTCACCTGCACCGTCGCGTCCCCCGGCGCGAGCGCCGTCACCGTGCCGTCGGGGGCCACTTGGGCCAGGTCTTCCCCTTTGGTGAGGGTGTAGGTGGGGCTGAGGTCGGGTTTGTGCTCCGTTTCGGCGGCGATCTGGGCTAAGCTTTTGCCCTCCGCGGTTTGCAGTTGGATTTGGCTTTTTTGCCCCACGCCTAGGCGGTTGCCCCCAGCCAGAAAGGCGGTAATGGGGTAGTGAATGGCTTCATCGACGTAAATATTTTGGCTTTTCGTCGCATAGTTTTGGCGAACCAAACTCTCGATCTGCTCCCTGGGCAAAATCTGTAGATCGACGGTGTAGTTAATGTCGGAAAAGGGCGATCCCCTCAGGGTGGCGAAGAGGGCGAAGAGAATCGGCATTTGCAACAACAGGGGCAGACAGCCCGCCAGGGGGTTGCCAAACTCCTGCATTAATTTGGCCATTTCCTCCTGTTGCTTAGACGGGTCGTCCTTATAGCGCCGTTGAATCTCCTCCTGGCGCTCCTTCATCAAGGGTTGGGTAATGCGCATTTTTCGCATATTGCGAATCTGCCCGGCGCTGAGGGGGTAGAGTCCCAGTCGAATCACGAGGGTCAGCGCCACAATGGCGAAGCCGTAGCTATGGACGATCCCGAAGAAAAAATCCAGGATCGGCAACATCACATTTGTCGAAATAAAGCCAATACCAAAATCCATGCGCTTAACTCTTGAGCTGTTGAGGGGTAAATTGATTTTCTAAATAACCGTTTACTTCGGCTACGCTCAGGAAACAGGGGAGCCGAAGGAAACGGAGAGTAAAAGAATTATTGACTCGTAATGGCCTCCAAGGAACGCCCCGTTTTAGCCGCCACTCGCTCCGCCATGTAGTCGCAAATTTCCCGGAAGCGGGGAATGGCCCGGAGTTCTAAACGGCTATTATCCTTGAGCGTCACCACCACGTCCCCCCACAGACCGATCCCCCTCGGGATTTTAGCGATTTTAGTCATTTCGCCATAGACAATATCCGTGCGGTCTCTCCCCATCCAGCCCCCGGTGACGGAAATGCGGCGGTCGGTGATTTTATAGCGGAGCCAAATGGCCCGCACCACAGCGCCGACGGTCAGGGGTAAAAAGATGACGGTAAAGCCCAACAGAATATTAATGATCAAATCGCCAATGTGGGGGCCGCCCTCATAAAAGGTGGTTTCTCTAATGCCCATACGGAATGATCCCCGCTTGTGTAAATAATTGCTCTAATTCTCTCAAAAAATGCTCAGAGTTGTACAGCGCCGCCTGGGGCAAGACGACGATAATCACCTCGAATCCTCCCCCGAGACGGGGCAAAAGTCGCAGAATAACCCCTCGGATCCGGCGCTTGAGGCGATTTCGATCCACCGCTCGCTTACTCACTTTTCGACTGACGCTAATGCCAAAGCGACTCTGGGCCAGCCCCGGCTCCTTGAGAACCCGCAGTAAAAGACAGGCTCCCCGGTAGCGTTTGCCCTGTTGATAGACCCGCTGGAAGTCTTGCCGGCGCTTGAGGCGGAGCGGGGCGGGTAATCCCATAATCCCTAAACAGAGAGCTGGTGCCGTCCTTTCTTGCGTCGGGCTTGAATGACTTTGCGGCCATTGTGGGTGCGCATCCGGGCCCGGAACCCGGAGGTGCGTTTTTGTTTGCGGACGGTGCCGCCGAGAGTGCGCTGGGTCATATCACTACAATTTCCAAAAGTTCCAAAAAAGACACAGTTTCCGATTGTAGCATTTACTCGGCGCCGAGTTCGGGGAAGGGGCGGGGGGATTTGGCCACTTCTTTGACTAAGATCCAACGCCGGGAAGGCCTGTCGGCGGGGGGATTGGAGACGGTTTCTTCCCGGATTTGCAATCGGTAATAGAAACCGGGGACGTAGTTAAAGCCTTCCACAGGGAAATACTGGAGGCGCCAGGGCCCGGCGGCGGATTCTTTCACCCGCCAGCATTTTTGCGGCCCGACGCCGACGCAATCGACGAGTTTGGGCCCGACGTAAATTTCCTTCAGCGCCGCCTGCGGGAGGGGTTGAAAGCGCAGACTTTGGTTCTCAGAGCCGTAATAGATGACCAATTCCCCCTGGGGCGTGATTTGATAGCGTTTCGCCTGGCTCAGCGCCT
Organism: Cyanobacteriota bacterium; assembly: GCA_035285965.1. Classification (GTDB taxonomy): domain Bacteria; phylum Cyanobacteriota; class Cyanobacteriia; order Cyanobacteriales; family Microcystaceae; genus Synechocystis. The sequence continues at coordinate 3,285 of JAYKIZ010000138.1, forward strand.
GGGTTAGGGCGGCTTCTTGTTTCATCTGGGGTTCCGGGCAGGCCATCATCGTGCCGGCCATTTGGGGATCGACGATTAACTGGTCGCCCTCGGTTTTAAATTGTCCGATTAAACGATTACAGCCCCCGGTTCCCGCTAACCGTTGTCCCTTAAATTCCAAAGAGGCGAGCGGTGTGGGTAAAGCGGGAGCGCCGTCAATACTGAGCAAGCGCCAGGGCTGTTTTTCCAAGGGCGAAGGGGCTTGGGCTTGCAGAGGAATCTGGGTCATGGCCGTTACAGTCAGAGTTAATCCGGCGACCGTCACCCAGCGAAAAGTTGTCATCGTTTACTAAAGCTTTAAAGTTCCATTAACTTCAGAGTGCCATACCCTTAGGAACTTGCGGCGCCGGTCTGGACAGAATTCGTAATGTCAGCCTGAAAACCAACCTTTAAAAACAAAGGGAACCTAGAAAGATCTAGGTTCCCTTGTCGGGTTGAATCAACCCTTAAAGCCGTAAGACTAGAATCTAGCCTTTTTTGGCTTGACGGCGCTTGAAGGCGGCGCCGAAGGCCACGGCGGCGGAGGCGCCGAGCATGGTCATGGGTTCAGGAATAGGGGTGACGAAGCCAGTACCGCCAAAGGTGGTGGGGGTGTTGGAGTTGAAGATCAACGCGCCGCCGGTAAAGTCCTTACCACCGACTGAGAAAGCGCCTAGATCAAACTGGATAGTGGAAAAGGTTTGGGCGCCACCAGAGCGGAAAGTCGCTTGGGGGTTGTTGAGGACAGCGACCGGAACGCCGCCCAAGGTGATGGGGGAGACCAAATTGACGGGGCGGGTGTTGGGGAAAGCTCCGGGGAAACCGTTGGGGAAGTTGAGGACGAACACGTCGCCACCAGGAAGGAGAGAGGTGACGAGGGGCTGTTCGGCCGCATTCTCGGCGACAGCGGGGCCCACAGTGGTCAAGGTGGTGGCGGCGGCAGTGCCGGAACGGAGACCGTTGAAGGAGAAGTTAATCTGCGCAGCTTGGGCTTGGGGAGCGGCGAGAGCCACGGCGGCAACCGCAGTGGTGGCGGCGATACCGGCGGCCAGTTTTTTGGAAAGAGTTAGCATGGTTGGAATGGTAGTCGGTAAGAACTATAAAAGTGGATCTTGATGGGTATCAAGAGGTCGGCGTCGCCGTCTAGCAACGAATCTAGAGGTGTACTTTAGGTCTAAAGACTTAGTAAGACCCCAG
>JAYKIZ010000139.1:0-7342 GCA_035285965.1 Cyanobacteriota bacterium
ATCATCAGCGCCGTTAAAAATTCGCCCCGGATGGGCAGACCCGACTCGTCCACCAGGATTAACTGCTCGCCGTTGGCGGAAACCTGAACCCCCATGCTGGCCTTCAGCGCCTCTACGACCTGTCCCAACTGATGGAGAAGGGTTTCCCGCTCCTCGTGGGAAACAGCGGTCTGTCGGAGGCTGGCGTTGAGCACCACCGCGTCGCAACGAAATTTAGAGAGGATCAGGGGCAAAATCGCGCCGGAGACTCCGTAGGCGTAGTCGATGACAATTTTCTCCCCCCGACTGAGGACTTCCACGTCCAGCAGAGTCTCAAAACTGTGGCGGTAGGTTTCCAAGACTTGGGCCGGGTAGGACATTTCCCCAATCTCTGGGATACTGACCCGCCGCAGGTCTTCTTTGAAATAGATGCCTTCGATTTTCTTTTCCGCGGCCTTGGAAATATTAATGCCCTGGCTGTCTAAAAATTCAATCAGCAAATACTCCGGTCGATCCGGGTCAATGCGCACGTGAATCCCTCCCATCACCTTCAGCTTGGGGATCATGGTTCGGGCGATGGGAATGGCGGTGGCCTCTAGGTTTTGGACATTGACGCCCACGGACATCAGCCCGGCGACGAGGGAGCGGGTGACCATGCGGGAAACGTTGCGCTGATCCCGGGAGACCACCATTTCCGCCCCCACTTTTAGGGAGGAGCCGTAGGCGGCGCCGAGTTTGACGGCGAATTCCGGCGTCATGTCGATATTGACGATGCCGGACACGCCCCGTTGTCCAAAGAGATTGCGCTGGGCGGTGTTGCCCCAGATTAAGTTGACGTTGAGAATGGCGCCGGACTCCACCCGTTTGCGGGGCCAGACCTTAACATTGGCGTTAATCAGAGACTCCTCGCCGATGACGCAGAGGGGGCCGATCACCGCGCCTTCTAGAATTTGCGTCCGGCGCTCCACCCGACACCCCCGTCCCACCACGCAAGCCGCTAGGGAGACCTCGTCCCCAATCAGCGCGCCGTGGCCGACAATAGCCCGCTTCAACTCGGCGCCGAGACCGATGGTGGTGTTGTCGCCAATGACCGTGGCGGGGCCGATTTCGCTGTTGGGGCCAACGCGACAGTTATCCCCAATCAAGACCGGAGGACAGAGGCGGGCCGTGGGGTCAATGATGACGTTGTCGCCGATCCAGACCCCCGGTTGGGGACAACTCTGGGGAAAATCCAGCGCCACTTTCTCTCCGAGAGCGTCGTATTGCGCTTCCCGGTAGGACTCCAGACTGCCCACATCGCACCAATATCCTTCGGCGATATAGCCGTACATTGGCTCGTCTTTTTCCAGCAGGAGGGGGAAGAGATCTTTAGAAAAATCCGCCTCTTCCTTCGGGGGCAAGTACCCCAACAACTCCGGCTCCAGAATATAAATGCCGGTATTAACGGTGTCGGAAAAAATTTCGCTGGTGGAGGGCTTTTCCAAAAAGCGCCGAATCCGCTGGCGCTCGTCGGTGATGACCACCCCAAATTCAATGGGGTTGGGCACCCGCGTTAAAACGAGGGTCGCCTTGGCCGCCTTGGCTCGATGGAAAGCGATGGCGGCGCTGATGTCCAGATCGGTGATACTGTCGCCGCTAATGACCAAAAAAGTGTCCTGGAGCAGTTCTTCTAAATTTTTGACGCATCCCGCCGTCCCCAGGGGCAGTTCGTCCTCCACAGAGTAACTCATGCGCACGCCAAACTCGCTTCCGTCCTGGAAATAATCCTGTAGGGCGTCCGGCAAATAGTGGAGAGTGGCGATGATTTCCGTGATGTTGTGGCGCTTGAGGAGATGGATAATATGGGCGGCGATGGGCCGATTCAAAATCGGAACCATGGGTTTGGGCAGATCGCACGTCAGGGGGCGGAGTCGGGTGCCCGATCCTCCGGCCATTAATACTGCTCGCATCCTCGGCGCCTCTCTAGAGAAATTCTGCTTGATCCCCATCTTACGATTAAGCCTGCCAGAAGGGGCGGTCCTGGGCCCGGAGCGCCGTTAAGCTGGCGGAATTGTGGTTGCCGTAATCAATAATTTGGGCCGACTTGAGGTACAGGGAAAGGTCAAAACGACTGACCAGGGCGTCGAATCCCAGGGGCGCGAGCAGGAAAGGGGACGCGCCGCCATAATCCAGCGCCGCCCTAGGGGTTTGGGGAGCGATCAGAATGGTTTGAGCCCGTTGGATTTTTTCGACCCAATCCCAGGGTTGGGCCACCGCTAGGGTTAAAACATCGGGATCGAGGGCGTTAATCCAAGACGGCGCCTCTTTTAGGGACTCTACCAAGACCAGCGTCCCGTAGTGGGCCAACGCCTTTTCTGTCCAGACTCCCCAGTCGAAGCGGGAGTGATGACGCCGGAGCCAATCCTGAAGCGCCTGGGCGACGGCGGGATCGGCGGTCAGCGCCGCCTGGGAACCCTGGGGATGGTAATGGGCTTGGGTGAGTAGATCGAGGGCTAAACTTTCGCAGGCCTCGACGTTATCCACCACCGCCACACTGCGGAGACGGGCTTGGGGCGAATCGGTTCTCACCCAAGGACTCAGCAGTTGTTTCGCCAACATCGCTTCCGGGGGGCCGACTCCGGTAATACACTCCACCGGCGCTAGGGGGGGGGCGCCGTAGGCCAGGGCGGCCAGGGCCCGGACGCCGCTCAGACGATAGATTTCCTCAATGCCCGTCAACTGGGCCGCGACTAAAATTTGGGGCGGAATTTTCTCGCCGTAATCGAGAACTAAAACCCGTTCCCGGACGCCCGCCACTCGGGCCGCCACCGCCTGACGCAGGAGATTGCCTAAACAGGGGCCCTGTTCGCAAAGGTAAATGCCAACCCGACGGTAGGGATAAACCCGGCGGGCCAGCGCCTGCTCTCCCTCGCCAAAGGCTACCTGGGCCCGGGGCAGTTGGGGACGGTACAGAGCCTCTAGGCGCGTAATCCCCGTTTCCAAGGCGCTGAAATCGTCCTGGGTAATCTGTTGATAAGCCGCGTCTAATTCGGCGCCGCTAATTTTGAGCGCCGCCAAACCCTTCTCCCCAAATAAAAGGGGGTCTTGTCGAGTTTGCGCCGCGCGGAGACTATCCAGAACCGCGGGCACGGTGGCGGCTGTTCCCGGCCAGGACTCGGCGGGAAAGGCTTCTCCCAGGGTTTGAATTTCCCGGAGGACATCCTGGGGCTGGCGGAGGAGAGGCAGGAGATCACCCATAGAACCACCCTAATTAGGGAAAGCAAGGGTTAATTTTGGCGTTAGTTCCCTAGCTTAACGTGAAATTTTGTCGCCTGCCGGGAGGACGGGACTCCAAGGCGCCGCCTTCCGCGCCACCAGACAGTTTTGCCGACTATTCACCCGTCTATAGTCGAGGTAATCCGAAGCTTTACTGATGAGTATTAAGCCTTGCTTGCCCTCGCTGTAGGGGTCAGGATGAGTTAGTAAGTATCTTAGTCGCCCCTGGAGGTCAAAAGGGGGGCCAAAATCCCAAATTTGGATTTCGAGGTAATCCGGCAGGGGTAAAAGCGCGATTCGCACCGGGGTAGAGGCTGGCAGACAAGAGTGAGCGTATTTAACCGTATTGGTAAAGCCTTCGACAATAATCAGTTGCACTTGCCAAAAATGCTCCGGGCTGAGGCAGGGGGAGATTTGGAGCGCCAGCCAATCCAATATTTGCGTCAGCTCCGGTAGGCGAGTGGGAACGGTGAGGGTCAATTCGTGAACCCCGGGAGGAAGGGAAACATTCGCAAAAGTGTCCGACATTTGCGCTACGGCTCCCTACATCGCTCCGCTACTTTGTCGAAAGACTAAAACAAGAGTTTTTAACATCAGTTGCAAATCGTAACGATGGCTCCACTTCTCCTGATATTCTAAGTCCAGACGAATCACGTCTTGAAAGTCCTTAAGCATCGAACGCCCGCTCACCTGCCATTCCCCCGTCATCCCCGGTTTCACGTCTAGGCGCTGCCAAGAGGGGACTTCGTACTTTTCCACTTCGTCGGGGGTCGGGGGGCGGGTGCCTACTAGGCTCATATCCCCCCAAAGCACATTCCAAAACTGAGGTAGTTCGTCTAGACTGGTTTTCCGTAGAAAGCGCCCTACCCGGGTAACGCGGTGGTCTTTCCCGCTTTTGAAGAAAGGCCCTTGGATCTCGTTCTCCACTTCCCCTTTGCGTTGCTCCGCGTCGGCGCACATAGAGCGGAATTTATACATGCGAAACCGGCGTCCCATCCAACCGCACCGGGTTTGGCTAAAGAAAATCGGGCCGGGACTGTCCAATTTAATCGCTAGGGCGACGGGGATAAATAATAGTCCCGTAATTCCCAAGCCGACCAGAGCGCCGGCGATATCCATAGCCCGTTTGAGGGGAGAGCGGACGGAGGGGTGGGTGGCCGGAGCCTGAAGCTGACGAGCGCCGGTAAAAGAACTGGGTTCCGCCTCAAAGGTGAAAATTTGGTCGAGGCTGGTCATTTTTAGAGCGCCTAAAACCGAAGATTGGACGTTCCAAAGAATCAATTCCACGTCTTCCCGCTGGCAATCTTTGAAAATGTGCACTAAAGCGCCGATGCCGCTACTGTCGATAAAGCTTGTGTGACCCAAGTCTAGGGTGAGACGCTGGAAGGAGGAAGCGGAAGACATCAGATGGCAGACCGCCGTCTTAAACCTCACCGCCTCTAAAACGGTTAAACGGCTCGGAACCGTTAAGACGGGGTTGTGATTGACAAAATGCAGGGGAAATTCAGGCACAGAAAATTCCGTCAGCATGGGAGGCGTAGGATAGGTTTAACGGACGGCTTTGGGCGACGCTTGGGTCTTGGCTTTCATTTTAGCGGCGCTCTGGCGCAGGGCTTGAAGCCGGGCTTCGTAGTGTTTCCGCTGGCGCCGGTTGGGGGTTTGCTCGATCAAAGATTTGAAGGCGCTTCCCAGACTTTTATAGGCATTGGGCAAAGTGTAGCCGAAACGAGTGGCCAAGGCGATGGCCTTTTCGTCCGCCGCCACAGCTTCCTTGAGTTTTTTATCCCCGTTATTTTTCTGCCAGAGACGATACCCGGAAATACTACAAAGTCCCAACGCCAAAAGCAAGAGCAGGCCGTCTTGCACCCAAAGCTCCCCCACAGCGCCGCCCAAGCCAATAGCCAGCGCCGCCATTTCCCAGCCTTCCCGGGGAATAGTGTCGTTTTGGATGCGGGCGACTTCGTGCCAAAAGAGAAGATTGCGCTGGTCAATGGCGAGATTTTCCCATTTGGGCAGGTCGATTTGGATTTCCACCTCGTCCCGGCCCAACTCTTCCGAGCGAATCAGGGGCGGGTTGACTTCAGTGGAGCCTTCCACCATCACCCAACTCTGCAATTCCGGGGGTAAAAGGCTTTTCAGGCGCCGCAGTTCGGTCATTTCGGCCCGGGCGGTGGCGGAGGCGTAGGAGGTCATGGTCTCAATAGCTAGGAGAGTAGTACATGGGTCGTTAAGCCCCCGCAATCCCCCAAGAGCGAGGGATTTTGAAGTCAGTTTCCCCATGGTCATGGGGATTTAGGGGAGCTTTTATAAAGATGCTTTTAGGGTATAGCTCCCTAGTTTAACCTTCGCCGTCTAAATCTGCGGCGACGGACGCCAAAGAATTTTCCTCTTCTTCTCCGAGCGGGGACACTCGTTCGAAGAAGCGACTGCTTTTGGGGGGAACTCCTAACCCTCGGGTTTCGTGGAAGTCTTTCTGGACTTTATAGGTTAGGCGGGGGGAAACCTGTCGCACAATTTCTGTGAGCAAACGATCGCCGGTGGTTTGGATTAATTTAGGGGGCAGTTTATAAATATAGGGGGGAAAATAAACCCTGACTTCCATATCTAGGCGCCAGGTCACTTCCGTCACCGCCGGGGGCGGGGGTTGCTGATGTTTCTGGAAAAAGCGCTCGATCTCCGGCGCGGCGCCATCGGCCTCCGTCAGTTCCATCAGGGCTTGGTAATCCACCTCGTAGCCCAAAAACGGCGCTTCCGGTAAGGTCACCGTCCGCATGGGGTAGAGATTATTTTGGGGCGGCTCTAGCACCACCGCCATTTGGGGTTCCACTTCAAACCCCAGGGCGCCGAATTTGCCAATGGTGAGCACATAGCCGGTTTCCCCCAAGGGTTCGGCCCGCATGGGTTGGGCGCAGCGCCGGAACCAGGTTTGATGGTCGTTGAGGTAATCCGCCACCTGGGGTTGGGGCGCGTAGAGCGCCATCCGGCCCCGGAAGTGGGTCTGGAAAGCGGAGGGTTGAAGATCGGTTGGCGGCGCGGGTAAATCGTTCATGGTTTGACCCTCGTTCTAATCCACTGCTTCGTAGTCGCTGGAGATGGTCTCGTCCGCGTCGAAGTCAAACTCTTCCTCGTCCCCAAATTGATAGACCGGCGCCGTTTCCACATAGCCGGGCATGGTGTCCACGTCAAAACCGCCGTCCGCGGTGAGGGTGTGAGGCTGGCGGGGGCGGGGAGCCTGGGTGCCCAGGGGTTCCATGCCTAAACTGGTGTTGGTGTTGGGGCGACCGCCGAAGGAGTCAAAGGAGTTAATACTGCCCACGTTGGCTTGCTGGTAAACTTCGGAGCCAATGGAGAGAATGATTTGTCGAAACTCCTCCACTAGGGTTTGCAGTTTTTCCACGGAAGTGTTCGGAGTGCGGAGGGCCACCTCTAACTGCTCCCGTTTACGCTGACTCGAAGCTTTTAACTCTTCCCGGATAAACTCGCTGTTTTCCTTGACCGTGGTTTCGTGGGTGTAGAAGAGACTATCGGCCTGGTTTCGTAACTCGATCAGTTTCATCCGGCGTCGGTCTTGCTCGGCGTAGGCTTCCGCGTCCTGGCGCATCCGCTCGATTTCAGAGCTGTTCAGTCCTCCCGTGTGGCTGATTAAAATACTCTGCTCCCGGCCGGTGCCTTGGTCCTGGGCCGCGACTTTCAAAATACCGTTGACGTCGATTTCAAAACTGACTTCAATTTGGGGCACTCCCCTCGGCGCCGGGGGAATGCCGGCCAAGAGAAATTTACCTAAACTCTTGTTATCCAGCGCCATGGCCCGCTCCCCCTGGAGAACGTGGATTTCCACGGAGGTTTGGCCGTCCGCGGCGGTGGAAAAGACTTCGGATTTACTGGTGGGAATAGTGGTATTGCGCTCGATAATTTTGGTAAAAACTTCCCCCAGGGTTTCAATCCCGAGGGAGAGCGGCGTGACGTCCAGGAGAAGCACATCGTCCACCTCGCCGCCCAAAACCCCCGCCTGAATGGCGGCGCCCAGGGCCACGGCTTCGTCGGGATTAATGGAACGATCCAGTTGGCTCTCGGGAAACCTCTGCTGGATAATTTTTTGCACCGCCGG
>JAYKIZ010000140.1:0-3057 GCA_035285965.1 Cyanobacteriota bacterium
AGAATCAGTTCCCGCGGCGCCGTCGGGTTGAGCCAAACTTCCTTACTGACAAAACCGGGTTGACTCGCTAGCGCCTGAGTCCAAATCGCCAGATCGTGTTCCAAAAAGTGAATTTGATCAGCCTCAGCCACCTGAAATTTTAACCATTCAATAACCATAAAAGCGTAAATATCCGTAGGACGCATTATCGACAGCGTAACCCATCGAGCGGGCCGGGACTCCGTTTCCCTCTTCTTGGCCAGTACTTCGTCCTAGGGAGCTTCGTCTAGAGACGGGCCCGTTCCCCCAAGCGCCGGAAAAAATCGATAAGATATAGACCATTCTTCGCTCCCAGCGCCGTCTATGTTTGTGGATTTCTTTATCAAGCGCCCGGTTTTCGCCACGGTCTGCGCCCTGTTAATTCTGCTGGTGGGGGTGATCAGTCTCTTTAACCTGCCCATCGCCCAGTTCCCCGAAGTGGCACCGACGGAAATTCAAGTGAGCGCCAACTACCAGGGCGCCAGCGCCGAAGTAGTGGAGCGGGCGGTGACGGATATTTTGGAGCGGCAGATCAACGGCGTGCAGGGCTTGCGTTATATTTCGTCCACCAGTAGCAACGACGGCACCAGTAGCATCAGCGTCACCTTTGACCGGGCCAGGGACAAAGATATCGCGGCGGTGGACGTCCAGAACCGGGTGGCACTGGCGGAGCCGCAACTGCCGGACGCGGTGAAACGCACTGGCATTCGGGTCAATAAAGAATCCAATAGTTTGCTGATGGGGATCGGCATCTTCAGTCCCAACGGCAAATACGACAACGTTTTCCTCAGCAACTACGCCGACCGTTACCTCGTCGATCCCATGCGACGGATCAAGGGCGTCAGCAGTGTGCGCATCTTTGGCGAGCGGGTTTACGCCATGCGCCTCTGGATCGATCCCCTGAAATTAGCTAGCCGGGGGTTAACCCTAGAGGACGTCACCAGCGCTCTACGGGAGCAAAACTTACAAATTGGGGCGGGGAAAATCGGCGCCGAGCCGGTTCCCAAGGGGCAAGAGTATCAATTAGACCTCCGGGCCAGCAGTCAGTTAACCCAGCTAGAAGATTTTGACAATCTGATTCTCAAAACCGACCCGAGCGGTTTGGTGGTGCGTTTTAAAGACGTGGGACGGGCGGAACTCGGCGCCCAAAATTACGGCAGTTTTCTTCGCTACCGGGGGCAAGAGGCGGTGGGGTTGGGGATTTATCAGTTGTTGGATAGCAACGCGCTGGAGGTGGCCAAGTTAGCGCGACAGGAAATGGAGCGTCTCGCGGCTCAGTTTCCCCCGGATATCGAGTATCAAATCGCCTTCGACACCACGGATTTTGTCAAAGAATCCCTCTACGAGGTTGTCTATACCCTAGTGGTCGCCGTCGTTCTCGTGATTTTAGTCATCCTCCTCTTTTTACAGGATTGGCGCACCACCGTGATCCCGGCGCTGACCATTCCCTTGGCGCTGGTGGGCACCTTCGCTTTTGTGAAAGTCTTTAACTTCTCCATTAACAGCCTGACTCTCTTTGGTTTAACCCTGGCCTCGGGGATGGTGGTGGACGACGCCATTATTGTGGTGGAGCAGATTAGCCGTTATATCCAAGAGCGGGGGGAAAATCCCCAAGCCGCGGCCAGCGAGGCCATGAAGGAACTGACCAGCGCCGTCATCGCCACGTCTTTAGTGCTGATGGCGGTCTTTGTGCCGGTGGCCTTTTTTCCCGGCACCACCGGGGTTCTCTACCAACAATTCGCCCTGACCATCGCCTTTTCCATCACCATTTCCACCTTTTTGGCCTTAACCCTAACCCCGTCCCTCTGCGGCGTCCTCCTCCGGCGGGGACAACACGCCCCGGATTGGCTGATGGGCTTTTTCAACAGCTTTAACCGCTTTTTGAACTGGATGACGAAGGGCTACCGCAAGGCGCTCTTTGGCTTGGTGCGGATTCAATACTTGGTCATGGCCATTTTTGCGGCGCTGATTGGCCTCACGGTCTGGCTCTACGCCACGGTGCCCACCGCTTTTTTACCGGAGGAAGACCAGGGTTATTTTATTACCATCATTCAGGCCCCCCAGGGCGTTTCCTTGCAATACACCAGTCGGGTCATGGGTCAGGTGGAGAAAATTCTGCTGGACTTACCGGAAACCCAAGCCACTTTCGCGGTGGGGGGCTTTAGCTTTAGCGGCAACAGCGCCAACCAGGGCATTATCTTTACCCGTCTTAAACCCTGGTCCGAGCGCCGAGCGCCGAACCAATCGGTGCAGGCCATCATCGGGCAACTCTTTCCCAAATTCGCCCAGATCCCGGAAGCCAGTATTTTCCCGGTCAATCCTCCGGCGATTCGGGGTCTGGGGCGCTTCGGCGGCTTTAATTTCCAATTGCAGGATCTCAGGGTCAACGGCGATTTTGACGCCCTGGTGGGAGTCATGGGACAACTCCTCGGCGCCGCCAATGAAAATCCGGCTTTCCAACGGGTCTTTAGCACCTTCCAAGCCAATAGTCCCCAACTGTTGGTGGACGTCAATCGCAACCGGGCTAAAACCCTAGGGGTGCGGGTGGACGATATTTTCCAAACCCTGGAGGTGGCGCTGGGATCCAGTTACGTCAACGACTTCATCCTGCAAGACCGCACCTACCGGGTTTACCTCCAGGCGGATCAGCAGTTTCGAGATAACCCGGAGGATATTGGCAAGCTCTATGTCCGCTCCGAGTCGGGACAAATGATTCCCCTGGCCAACCTCGTGAAAGTCACCTCCACCGTCGGCGCCCAGACCATTACCCATTACAACCTCTTCCGCTCCATCGCCGTCAACGGCTCCGCGGCGCCGGGGGTCAGTTCCGGCCGAGCCATGGACGTCATGGAAACCACGGCCAAGCAGGTTTTTCCCCCAGGCTTTAGCTATGAGTGGTCCGGCACTTCCCTAGAGGAGCGGGAATCCCAGGGACAAGCGCCGATTATTTTTGGTCTAGGCTTGCTTTTTGTTTTCCTAGTTTTAGCGGCCCAGTACGAAAGTTATGTTGACCCCGCCATTATTATGCTGGCGGTGCCC
>JAYKIZ010000141.1:0-4136 GCA_035285965.1 Cyanobacteriota bacterium
ACCCAAAAATAGGCGGGAAAGTAGAAACCGTAAAGGATAGACGCGACGTCCGCCGGGAAAAAGTAGCGGTCGTGCATTTTCGGCAGGAGGTAGGGGACTAAGACTAGGGAAATCAGGCTCAGCTGTAGCCAGTTGGGAAACGTTAAAGGGATGGGGCTTCGACTGGCGACCCAGATAAAAAGGGCGATTAATCCTCCCGCCAGCGCCAGGGCCCAGGGTAAAATTCGCCCGTAATCATCGTTGCTGACCCACTGATAAATATTGGGAGCGTTGAGGCTGAGGCGGTCAAAGGTTTGACTTTGGTTCCAATAAATTCCCCATAACTCTCCCCAGGGGCGGCCAATCAGCGCCGCCGGGAGCATGAGCAAGCTATAGGTCAAAGCAACCAGACCCAGGAGCCGCCAAGAAAATTCCCCCTTTAACGCTCCGACTAACAGCGCCGGCAAAAGCCAGATCCCTTGTAATTTAAAGGCTAAAGCGGCGCCGAAACTGATCCAAGCCCAGAGGTAGCGGCGCTGGGCCAAAGCCCAGAGACATCCTAGTAACCCAGTGGTATAAATAATATCGCACTGTCCCCAGTACGCGCCGTTGAGAACCACCGTCGGCGCGAAGAGAAAAGTAAAAGCCGCAAGCCGGGGATAATCCCCCTGGGGATAGCGGAGCTTAACCAGACGGTAGAGGATAAACGCCGCCAGCGCCTCAAAGGGAAAGGTCAGCAGTTTAATAGCCGTTAACTTGGGCAGAAAACCCAGAATTTGACTCGCTATCACCAAGCCGTAGAGATAGGGCGGCGTGTAGTTGCTGAAATTATCTTTAAGCGCATCCCAGCCCCCCCGCTGGACAATGTAGTCGTACCAGGGAGAAAGATAATAAGTATAATCGCTGGTCTCCTGGGGCAAGAGGGACAACCGCAGGAGCAACGCCAATAGCAAGACTAAGGCGTTAGCGAGGGCGCGAGTGTTACCGAGCAAGCCAACCGGCGCTGAGGATCACCGCCAAACCCACAAAAACGCTACTGAGCGTCCAAGTGACCTGATTCAGGGTCTTTTCGGCGCTTTTGGCGCTGGAGAACAACTGGGCTTGACCGCCAATGCCCGCCAGACCGTCCCCCTTGGGACTATGGAGCAAAACTAGAACCGTTAACAGCGCCGCGGAGGTAATCCAGATAATGCGGAGGAGGGTAACAAGGGTCATGGAAAAAGAATTATTCTGTGTAGAGACAGTTCTTTGAGCTTACCACGTCCAGCGGCGTTCTCCTTTTGCCCCTTGGATTGCCGGCGGGGCCGAGATTCAAATAGAGGTTAACGCCCTCATCCCTCGGCGGGCGTAATGCGGTAAAGGTAATATTGCTCGTTGCCGATAAAACTGCGCTTAATTTCCTGAATCGGTTCAATCCGCAGGGAGTCGCGACGGTCTTGGAGGGGACGATTAAGGATTAAGATAACCGGCGCCGTAAATTGGCTTCCCAAACCGGCTTCAATTTGGGTCAGAATTTCCCGGTCGTTGACGGGCTGGCGGCTTTGATTAAAGAGCACGTAACTGCCCTGGCGACGACTTTCCGGGTAATAAATTTGACGGTTTAAATAGGCGCTGATGGGACTGACGGCGAAATCCTCGCTACCGATTAAATCCAAATCGCTCAATTCTCGGCGCTGGAGATAGCGGGCGGTTTCCCGGCTAGCGGAATAGGGTAGGGTTAAATCTCGACCAAAGGCGATGCCGCCGGCAATCAGTTGCAGGACTAAAATTAGGGTTAAAGCCCGCGGCGCCGTCTTTTCCACCCAACTTTTCAGCGCCGTCAGTCGGGGAATTTTTTGGGCGAAGGTAAAACTGGGGCGGTCGTTCCGGCGGAGCCAAAGGGCGCTGATCAAAATCAAGAAAAGATGCCCATAATGGCGGGCGGAGCCGAGAAATTTCAGGTACGTAAAGAGGAGAATTAAACCGCTAGCCAGAAGGTAAAAGCCTAAAACCAAGGGATAATCCGCAAAATAGAGCGTCCAAAAGGCGAGAATCCCTAGGGACAGCGCCGAAAAAATGGCCACGGCCCAGGCTTGGGCGTCGCTGGGCACAAGGACTAAAACATAACTGTTCCAAACCCGGCTCAGAGTTTGGTTAAAGCGATAGAGGTCTATCTGCCAAAACCATTGACTGCCGCCCCCTTGCAAAACGCTATCCCCCGGCGGCAAAAGCATCCAGACCGCTAGGGCTACCGCGCCGCTATAGAGGGCGACGGCGCTCCCAAAAGTCCAGAGTTTAACTCCCCGTAAGCGATTTTGATAGGCTTCAACTCCCAAACCCCCCGCCAGCGCCAGACTGATCAAGAGGGCGTAGGCGTTGCTATTGGCCATGATCCCCAATAGAAGAGCCATCAACCCATACCGGCGCCGGCGCTGGGGAAAGACGACGCAAACCCCCATCAGGGCTAAATAGCCTAGGGCGTAGTTGCGGCTGATTAAAAAATATTCATAAAGGGGTAAATAGCCCAAGACAAATAGTAGTTTGTGTAGACGAGAAAACGGCGCTTTAAAAATAAACAACCCCGTAGCGGCGGCGCCGAGACCCCAGTGAAAAATTTGCATCGACAGGGGATTATTTGTCCCTTTTTCCAAGACCCACAGACAGAGATACCATAAAATCGGATGCCCTTCGTAGCGGAGAGACTGCCACAGGCTTTGCCAGTCGGCGCTGTCCCGGACAATCAGCCAACCGTTTAACTCGTCCCGCCACATGGCGTGGTTGAGAATCCCCCCGAGTCCTAGGGCAAGGTAGAAACAGAATAAATAGACCTCAAAACGAGACTTCCCGTTTGCTTTCGCTAATGACAACTTCAAGGGCATATAGCAGGCCTAGCCGCGTTTTTAATTAGTTTAACCGCGCAGGCCTTCAGTTCCGGCTGTTTGGAAATGGGGCAGGCGATGGGATGGGTCAGGGCGTTTAACTCCGCGTCCTCGGCCCAAAGCCCCCCCCAGTGCATGGGCATGGAGACGGTTCCGGGGGGAATGGCGGCGGTAATTTGAATCGGGAGAACCGCGGCGCCGCGGCGAGACTGGATGTTGACCCAATCCTCAGCGTTGAGTCCCAACTTTTCGGCGTCTTGGGGGTGAATTTCCAAAAAGGGGCGGGGGTGCATTTTCTGGATTTTGGCAATGTGTCCGGTGCGGGTCTGGGTATGCCAATGACCGTAGAGGCGCCCGTTGGTGAGGATAAAGGGATAGTCCAGATCCCTCGGTTCCGCTAGGCCCTGGGAATGATCCGCGCAAAAAATGGCTTTGCCGTGGTTGGTGGCGAAGCGATGATCGGTATAAAGGCGCCGGGTTTCTAAAGCCTCCTCATCCGTTGACCCTTCGGGACAGGGCCATTGCAAGGGCCCCAAGGTTGCCAAACGCTCGTGGCTCATACCGGACTGGTCGCAGGGTCGTCCCTGGGTGAGTTGGACGTATTCCCGATGAACTTCGGCGCTGTCGGCAAAGTTAAACGCCTCTGCAAACCCGAGCCGGCGCCCCACTTCGGCCCAGATTTCCCAATCCGCTTTGGCTTCCTCCGGCGGCGAACGGAAGGCGGAACACAAGGTCACGCGGCGCTCGGAGTTGGTCATAATCCCCGTTTTTTCGCTCCACTGGGCCGCGGGGAGCAGGAGATGGGCGTAGGCGGAGGTTTCCGTGGGGTAGTAGGCGTCTTGATAGATGGTGAAGGGCGAGCGCCGCAACGCTTTTTTGACCCGTTCTAAATCTGGCAGACTGACGGCGGGATTGGTGGCCGCAATCCAGAGACACCCCAGGTCTCCGGTTTCCAGTCCCGTGATCATTTCCCAGGCGGAGCGACCGGGGGTCGGGGAAATCCGACCGGGGGGCAGATTCCAGAGGCGCTCCACTTCCCGGCGGTGTTCGGCGCTGGCGATGAGGCGATAGCCCGGCAGAAGGTGAGAGAGGCCGCCGCTTTCCCGTCCCCCCATGGCGTTGGGTTGTCCCGTCAGGGAAAAGGGGCCGCTTCCGGGTCCGCCGATTTGTCCCGTCAGTAAATGGAGATTGATTAAACAGCGCCCTTTGACGGTGCCCTGGAAGGATTGGTTAACGCCCATGGACCAGAGGGAGAGAACCCGTTGGGATTGGCTCCAGTAGCGGGCGGCGGTTTCCAAA
>JAYKIZ010000142.1:0-6354 GCA_035285965.1 Cyanobacteriota bacterium
CCTGAATCCGGTTATGTCTATTTCTCCCCTTTTTGCCCAGACGGAGCGTCAGGAACTTGCCGTTCCTGTTTGGACGACCGTTCTGGGGAGTTTTGGGTTAACGGCTCTCCTCTATGCTTTAGTTTACCCTCTCAAAACAACCTCCCTGGGCGCGCTCTTATTTGAGCGGGGATTTACGCAAATACTGGTGGTATTTTTAGGGATTTTCATCGTCTTTTATTTGAGCCATCGACTCTATAACATTCGGCGCGAATTTAAACACCTGAATCAAGATATTATTCCCGCCAATATTTTTAGAATTAGTCCCACCCATCCCGGTTTAACTAACCTTCAGCAGGCGCTTCTACAAGAAAAAAACCTCCTCGCTCGGCGCTGTAGTCGAGTGATCGGCGCTTACCAGCAGTCCCAGGCGCGCCGGACGGCGGCGGAGTTTGCCCAGGAAGACTCCGTGTTTTATCAACAAATAATGGCGTCGGCCTACGTCCTACCCCGGATTCTGCTCTGGTCGATTCCCCTACTGGGTTTGATGGGCACTCTTTTTGGTTTGGGAGCGGTTGTACAGGGGTTTTCTTTATTTCTGGAGCAAGCCGGTAATTTGGAGCAAGTCCAGAACGGTTTTGGCGCCGTGGCGAGCGGGTTGACCGTCGCCTTTGACACGACCTTCGCGGCGCTGTTGTTGAGTATTATGGGCATGGTGTTTTTAAGCTTAGTTGAACGACAGGAAAGTCAATTATTATTGCTGATTGATATTTACATCGCCGATAAAATTTTGCCCCGCTTACAGGAGCCAGACTTGGGGCCTCTCCAAACCGAATGGCGAGACAGCCTAGAGGAAGTGGTTCAGGAACTCCTACCCCGCCAAACCTCCGCCGTTGCCCCTAGAGCCATTGCGCCGGAGGCCAGCGAGAGCTTGGTGATGGAGGTGAAAACGGTTCAGAAACATCTCATCGCTCTTCTGGAGGGCATTTACCAAAGTCATCAAGATTGGCAAAAACAAAGCCAAGCCGCCAACCAGCGTCTAGAAACAATTCTCCTAGAGTTATCCCAACAGACGCAAAGGACTCCGTCCCCGGCCTTACCGGCGGCTTTCCCCCCGGAGAAGGGGCTGGAACCGCTCCTCGAATTAGCCCGGGACTTCCGCCAGGAATTTTTAGGGGGAATCGCTCGTCTAGAAGCGCTCTCCCAGACCCAATCCCTGCAAACGCAAGCGTCTCGAGAGCAGTCCGCCCTAGCGTTCCGGGAGACGGTTCAAACCCTCGGCGAACATTACCAAGCTCTCCATCAGAGTCTCGCCGTTCACCAACAACAACTCGCGGACATTCGCCAACTACTCCAGACGGCGCCCCAGAAGCTCGGGGAATCCCTTCAGGGCCATAGTCAAGGCGTAGACAACTTGGCGCTGGCGATGGAAAGTCAAAATCGGCGCTGGATCGCGGCGCTCGGGGAACTCCAACCCCTGTTAGAGCGCCTAGCCCAAACGCCCCCGAATCAGGAACAATTAACCGTCGTTTTAGGAGACGTTCAACAAACCCTAGCGGCGCTCCGCCCCAGTTTAGAGCGATTGAACGCGCCTCGACGCTTAGTTATTGTTGAGGAGGACGATTCCCATGAGACCCGTTCCTCCTAGATCTGGGGATGGGCTACTCCTTCTCGCTTTACTGGTTTGCATGCTAGGAGGCTTAATTCTGCTCGCGGCTCCCCTCACCCTATCTAGCGTTCAGCGTCCTCGACAGGTTCGGTTAACAGCGCCGGGTCTGGGGGAAAAAACCGCGGTTTATATCGACTGTCGCCCGGAGGGGGTCGTCCTCTACCCGGGGTCTAGAGCTATTTCCCTGACGGCGCTCCGGGGAGACGACTCCCCTTTCCAGACTTTTTTAAAGAGTCTCAATCCTCAAAAGACCTATGTTTTGCTGGCGGTGCGCCCCAAAGGGATTAAAACCTTCCAGACCGTCAGGGGAGAAATCCGGCGCCGGGGCCTGCCCTTCGGCTACGAACCCCTAGACCCGGATTGGCGACTGCTTCCCTAGGGCGCTTGCCAAATGCGTTGATGGTAATCCTCTAGGCGAGCGTAGGGATCGACGGCGGGATGGTCGTGGCTATGGCTGTGATCATGGTGATGGTGATGAGCATGACCGTGATCGTGACCGTGATTATGACCGCCCTCGGCTTTAAAGGCTAGTCGAAACTTACAGGCCTCGCAATTCATTTGCACCTGACCGAGGTGGGTTTCCAGTTCTCGCTCCCGGGTTAGTTGGAGAAGCTCGGATTGAACGCCCATTTCCGGCAGGCAAACCATTTCAATCTCCGGGAACTGCGCCTGCTCTTGGGCCGCGAGGGTAAAGATTTTTTTGACCAAAGCGCCGGTGAAGAGAAAGTAGGGCAGAACGATAATCCGACGGGGTTGGTAAAGCCGGGCCCGACGAAAGCCTTCTTCGAGACGGGGATGGGTGATGCCGATGAAACAGGTTTCTAGGGTCTGGTAACCGCTCCCTTCCCAGAGCATTCGTCCCATTTTATAGACGTCCCCGTTGGCGTCGGGGTCGCTAGCGCCGCGACCGACGAAGAGAATTACCGTTTCCGAGCGGGGAATCCCCCCCGGCTGGTCTAAGGCCGCCAGACGACTCCGCCAGAGGTCTAGGATCGAGGGGGTGATGCCAAAGTGGCGCCCGTAGGCGAAGCGAACCTGGGGAAATCGCTCTCGACTGCGGTCTAGTTCGTTCGTTACGTCGAATTTATTGTGACGGGCGGCAAAGAGGAGGATGGGCAGGGCCGAAATTTCCGTAAAGCCCTGGGCGACGCAGGCTTCCACGCCTTCCTGGATAGAGGGTCCCGTGAGTTCTAGAAAACAGGGAATCACCGGCCGACTGGTATCCAAAGCCTGATAAGCCTCCGCGAAATCCAAAAAGGTCTGACGTCCGTCTTCGTCCCGGGTGCCGTGGCCGATCATCAGTAGCGGACGGGGCGCCGGCAGGGGCGGGAAGGTCAGGGACGGGGTTAACGATTCAGCGAAAAGAGATGGGGTCATAGACTCGGATTCTTGAGTGTTTAACCCAGGCAAAAGGGCTATTGGGGATCATCATAGCGAGAGCGCCCCGGCTCAGATATGCCTCTGGGGAGCATTCACGACTAAACTTCCAGCGCCGGATCGAGAGCGCCATTGACCAAAATCCCCCCGGCGGGTTCTTGAGCCTGGCCGCTCCAGCGCCGGTAATCCTCCAACAGTTGCACCAACAGGCGCTGTTTAATCCGTCCCAAAACCCCCCGCAGGAGTCCTTGAACCGCCATTTCCAAAAGCGGCGCCGGGGTGAGCCAGAGCGCCTGGGGCAGATCGACGCTCACGGTTAAATCGGCTTTACCCTGAAGCAGGGTTTCTTGATTGTGGCAGTAGGGCGCTAAACGTCCTTTTAGCGTCAGGG
Source organism: Cyanobacteriota bacterium (assembly GCA_035285965.1). GTDB lineage: Bacteria > Cyanobacteriota > Cyanobacteriia > Cyanobacteriales > Microcystaceae > Synechocystis. The sequence goes on from JAYKIZ010000142.1 coordinate 3,417, forward strand.
CGAAACGGTGGTTAATGTAGTCGATCCCCCGAATTTCACAGTCTTCAGACTCTAGATAGACCGTGCCGGCGGCGTTAGCCCAGACCTTGAGGGTCACGGTGGGTTGGAAATGGTAAAGATCCAGAAAGCTGAGGGGACGCATTTTCAGGCGAAAGCGATTTTCTCCCAAGGTCTCCATTAACTGCGGATCGGCGATGGCCGTCACGAGGCGCTGGGGTTGCCGGAGATAATGCTGAAGTGTCGGCAGAGGTTCCTGTAGGGAGAGGGAAAGTGATTCCTGGGCGCTGAAACTGACGTTCATGGGGCGGGACTCAAGCAACAACTTTCCTTAATAATACTTTACAAAAGTTAACATTGCTCAGAATGGGGTAAAAAAGAGGGCGCCGCCAACCCAGAACCGGAGGTTGCTCAAGCCTCGACCCTGGCGGGCTGAAGGGCCGGGGTCGTTGACCGAATTAATCGTAGTAATCTTGGGATTGCACCGGGCCGATGGACGCTTCGTCTTGATTAATGCAGTCGGGATTCTTGGCAAAATTGCAGACCCGGGCCCAGAGTCGGGCCCGATTTCCCGCCGGGCCAGCGGAGAAAACTACCTTAGCGCCGTTTTCAATGGTGACGCCGCAGACGGGACAAACTTCAATGGCGGGGATTGTCATAGGTATTTATGCCTAGCAGTGTTGGGATTAGGGAGAAAAATACTCTCCCGCTTCGGAAAAAACCGTTACAGCCGCTACGGAAAACGGGGCGGCGGTTCCACGTCGGTCACCCGCCAACTGAGTTTGAGGTTGAGCCAGAAATTCCAGACCGTGACGAGACCGATGGCCAAAAGATTGGCCAGATAGCGATTGAATCCCAGACCATTAAAAAAGAGATTTAAGAGTAGGACATTTAACACTAAACCGGCGCCGCAGATGAGGTTAAATTTGACGAACCGTTTCAAGCGCCGACGGTTCCCCGGTTGGCGCCGGGCCACGTCCCCAAAGGTCCAGAAATCGTTCCAGAGAAAATTGTGGACAATGGCCAATTCCGCCGCCAGGAGCTTACTGCGGGTCAAGCCCCAGGCCAACATCTGGGGATCGCTGAGGATAAACAGCGCCGCCATATCCACCGCCACCCCTCCGGCGCCGACAACAGCGAAGCGCAGAAAACGGGAGGAGCGGGACAGGCGCAGACGCAGTAAATGCCGCAGATATTGGCCATACTGCCGCCAGGTGACTTTGCTTTCCCCGCTTTGGCGCTCGCGAAAGACATAGCCCACCTCCGCCAGCCAGGGCGTCCGTCCCCGGGCCGCCACCTCGATCAAAATTTTGTAACCCAGGGGACTGAGGCGCCGGCCGGCGATGGCGGAGCGCCGAACCATAAAGTAGCCGCTCATGGGATCCGAGAGACGGCTGAGCACTTCCGGAAGAATCATCAGTCCTAAGACCTGGGCGCCCCGAGAGAGAAGACGACGAACCCCGCTCCATTCGCTGACGCCGCCCCCCTCCACATGACGACTGGCCACCGCTAGATCGGCGCCGCGGCTCATTTCCTGTAAAAGTTGCAGGAGAATTTCCGGCGGATGTTGCAGATCCGCGTCCATCACCCCCAGAATTTCCCCCTGGGCCGCCTGCCAGCCTCGAATCACGGCGGTGGAGAGGCCCTTTTCCCCCCGGCGCCGAATCACCTTAACCTGGGGATACTGGGGCAAGAGTTCCAGCGCCGTTTTCCAGGTCAAATCCGGGCTGTCGTCGTCCACGAGGATTAACTCATAGTCGGCGCCTAAAACTGGGTCTAGGAGCTTTGTGAGGGTGGCTAGAATTTCCGGGATATTTTCCCCTTCCTTAAAGGTGGGCAGAACTAGGGAAAATTTAAGGGAAACAGGCGCGTTGGGAACAACCAAAGGCCCTTCTGGAGTGGGCGTTAACTCCGGCGAATTAACCTGACTCATTCGTTGCCCGCGTCCCCTTCCCCGAGTCCTAGCTCCCGCCGCAAAATACGGATGGAGTCTTCGCCGACGTAATGCTCCGTGCAAACCACCTCCGGCGCTCGGATGACGTGCTCCCGCTCCCGGGCGATGGTCTGTTTTACAATAGCTTCGCTGGCGGGGTCGACAATGATGGTGCGGGCGGTGCGGGCTAGGGCCCGGAGTTTTTGGCTATCGCTAGCCAGCGCCGTTTTTAAAAGTAGATCCTCTCCCCGGAGACTGTGAATCAGGATTTCGGCGATGCCGAGGATGCCGGGACTGAGGCTGACAATCCCTAGGCAGGTGTTTTGGGGCAGAGCTTTAATGAGCGCCAACTCCCGACTGTAATCGTAAATATCGACGGGAATGACCCGCACGCCAAAGGGCCGGGCGACGTCTTCCGCTTCCGCCAGAAAGTAACGACTGGTGACCACCGTGCCGCCGTTCAGTTCCGTCAAAATTTGGGGCAAATCCTCTAGGGGAGCCAATTCCACCGGGATGGCTAGAGCTTGTTCCAGTTCGCTGAGGATTAACTGCCCGGCGCCGAGGTCCCGCTGGGGCGCCGTTACTAAAACTCGGGCTAAACTCCGTAGGCGCCATTCCACGGTTTCGAGAAATAGCTCTTTAACTTGAAATAAACTGAGTCCTTGCCCCAACAGCTCGTCCAGACTGCGTTGGATCAGTTGGCTGGCCTCCGGATATTCCCGAAAGAGGGATTTATCCAAAACCACCCCGGTTTCGCTCTCCGGCGCTTTGACGTAGATGCCGGAGCCGGCGATGGAATCCACCAGTCCCGCTTCCTCCAGGGATTGATAGACTTTGCTGACGGTGTTGCGGTGCAGACCCGTGATCATGGCCAACTGGCGGGTGCTGGGCAAACGGTGTCCGGGGGGATACTGGCGGGAGGCGATGGCGAAGCGAATTTGGTCAAAGAGTTGCTTAGACGCGGAAATTTCGCTATCGCTTTGGATTTGGAATTGCAACATACCAGAA
>JAYKIZ010000143.1:0-3165 GCA_035285965.1 Cyanobacteriota bacterium
GGCGCTGTCGTGGTAATAGGCGGAAATACCAAGGATTTGGGTCACGGCGGGGGCAAAAACAGGACTTTTGACTTAGAAAAAACAGGGGCTACGGCAAAAAGTGACTAGACGATCCCTTGACCAGACGGGTTCCAGACCCTACTCTAAGAGGGAAATTATTCCTTTGTAACGTTTATTAAAGCCTATCGGCGCTCCTTACCCTTCTCCACAATTAACCTGTTCTCAAAATTATGTTGCCCTTCCTTCCGACTCCCTGGCTCGCCCAGGTGGTGGTGGCCCCCACCCCGGCGCTCCAGTCTGAATACATCACCCAACCCCAGCAGATTCGCCCGTTGCCCGGCAGGCTCAACGAAGTGCCGGTCTTCAACAGCAACAGCCCGGAAGTGGTGATGGGGGACGGCATCCTTCTTTCCACCTTCCCCCAACAGGGAAAATACGACCCTAGGGCCCACCTCAACCAGGCGTTGCAGGGGCGCTTTGACTTTTTCTCCCACCACATCGCCCGTCCCCAGGATGGCCGGACGCTCCATCAGGGGGTTGTGTTAACCAATCCCACGGATCGCTATGTGCGGGTTCGGGTGCTCCAGGCCGCCAGTTATCTCACCTCCCCCGACGCGCCCTTTGTGGATCTGCCCTCCCTGGTGGAAGACCCCAGCGGTCGGGTCTTCTCCGGCCCCGGCTCCCGTTTAACGAACGTGCTGGTGCGGGGTCTCTCCCAACCGGGTTTCCCTCGGGAAGTCCTCTTGGCGCCGAAACAGACCCGAATGCTGTTCACCCTGCCTATTAATCGCAGTAACGCCCGCTCCACCTACCTCCGTTTGGAAAGCGACGGCCCGGTTTATATGGCCAATTTAGCCATGCAGGATCTTTGGGTCTATCCCACTCCCGACCCGTTGAAACCGGAGGAAAAATTACCGCCCCCGACTCTGCGTTCCCCCTCTCTAGAGGATTGGCAAACCCTGCTAGTGCGGGGTCGTCTCGCCAGCCCCAGGGATAAAGCGCCGACACCCCCGGAGCAAATTCGAGTCGATAGCCCCACCCGCCCCATCTACGGCCGGGTAGCCGGGATTTCCCTAGGAAGCGAATGGCGGGCCACCATTGTGGATGAAAAACCCGGCGCTAAGAGTCTCAGTATTCCTAAACGAGGAGAAGCCTTTTCCTACCCCCTCAGCACCGTCACCGTTGGCACCCACGGCACCAGTCAAGTGCAAAGCGCCCCCATGGTCGTCCGTTACCCCGATACCGCTTACCTCGCCCACGGCAACTACGGGGTTCACTATCAATTAACCTTGCCTCTGAAAAACTCCAGCAACACCCGCCACAGCGTCAGTTTAACCCTCCAAACCCCGCTGAAACAGGACCGCTACGGCGACCGCCTTTTCTTTGTCTCCCGCCCCACGGGTCAGGTCTTCTTCCGGGGCACAGTGAAGATGAACTATACCGACGACCAGGGGCAACCCCAGACCCGCTTTTTCCACCTGACCCAGCGCCAGGGGCAGATGGCGTCGCCGTTGCTGATGCTCAATCTCCAACCTGGAGAAACCCGGGCGGTGACCCTGGATTTTCTCTATCCCCCCGACGCCACCCCGCCCCAGGTGATCACTGTCAAAACAGAGGAACTATACTACGGCAATGTTCTCCGCCGTAATCCATAATCGCTCTGGGAGGTCGTCGACGAAACCGGGTTTTTCCAGTCCTTACTCGTCCTCGGTTATCGCCCCGCTAACGACCCCCAGAAGAAGAGTCAAAAGGGAACAAGAATCATCGCCCGCAGATTCCGGGCGTCTACTAATTTTAATTTGAGTAATTTTGAGTAACATAGTCGTCTATCTTCGTCCTCTCATCAGCCGCAAGGCTAGATGAAGGCTTTCCGGCCTGCTCTGGTAAACTTTAAGAAATTTAAACTGGACGCCCCCCCAACAGGAAGTCTCCCGTGCGCATCCCCCTTGATTATTACCAAGTTCTTGGTATTCTCCCCGAAGCCCCGGAGGAGCAAATTAGCCTAGCTTACCAAGACAAAATGGTACAGATGCCGCATCTTGGCTTCAGCGAAGGCGCCCTAGAAGCCCGCAGAACCTTGCTGAAAGAAGCGCGGGAAGTTTTAACAGATCCAGCGCGGCGGCGGGAGTACCACCAGCGGTGGTGGGAGAAAAGCGGCGAAGAACTATTGGCGGAGGTGGCTCTAACGGGAGAGGAGCCGGGTACGGAAAAGGAAAAGGAACCATTTCTGGAGATTGAAGAGAGCCAACTCATCGGCGCTTTGCTTATTTTACAGGAATTGGGGGACTACGCCCTCACTGTCGAGCTAGCGGAGACGGCTCTCCAGAGCGCGTCCGAAGACCCCGATTATCTTTTAATCTTGGCGCTTTCCTATCTAGAACTGAGTCGAGACCAGTGGCATAACCAGGACTACGAAGAAGCGGCGGCTTCGGTTTTGAAGGGACTGGCCCGTCTACAAACCGCCGATAAATTTCCAGAAGTCCAAAGCGAAATCCGCGAAGAACTCTATAAACTTCGTCCCTATCGAATTTTTGAGCTAATCACCCGTCCTCAGACCGAAATCGGCGCTCGCCAACGGGGGGTCAACCTCTTGAGGGCTCTCATTCAAGACCGGGGGGGGATTGAAGGTCGGGGCAACGACCAGTCTGGTCTAAGCGGAGAAGATTTTGTCAAATTTATTCAACAATTGCGCGGTCATTTGAGCGTTGAAGAGCAGGCGGACTTGCTTCTGCCAGAAGCGAGTCGTCCGTCTGCGTTAGCGACCTACCTCGGTTTTCATACTCAAGTCGCTAAGGCCATCACTCAAAAACAACCGGCTCAACTACAGGTGGCCCAACAACTACTGGACAGCTTGGCCAATCGTCAAGATGTGACTCTCGAAAAAGCGATTTGTGCTTTATTATTAGGTCAAACGGAAAGCGCTCTGGATTGGGTGAATCAAACTCAGGACGCCGAAGCCCTGAGCGCCATTCGCGACCTTTCCCAGAATGAGCCGGATCTATTGCCGGGGCTTTACGTTTATACTGAAAATTGGCTCCAGGAAGAAATTCGTCCCTACTTCCGCGAGCTTCCCCCTTCTCTCCTCCGCCTCGACGATTATTTTAATGATCTAGACGTCCAAAATTATCTGGAAACTTACTCCTTAACGCCGCCCCTGTCCTCCCC
>JAYKIZ010000144.1:0-2680 GCA_035285965.1 Cyanobacteriota bacterium
TACTTAGCGAAATCCTCCTCGCCATTCAAGAACTCCTCGCCGACAAAGATCCCAAAGTCGTCATGAGCCAAATCCGCGCCAGCCTCGATGAAACCTACTTCGTCAAACGCTCCCATCTCCTTGCCCTAAGCCAATACCTCTCGGAAACCCTCCAAAATCGGCGCTGGGAAGAAGCCCAAAAAGCCGACATCATCGCCGGTCGTATCAAAAACGAAGGTCTGGGGGGCTAGACCCCTATTCCCCTTGTCGTAACAATTCCTTAAGAATGGCGAACACCGCCATGGTTTTTCCTCGCATGGACGCTTCCCACCTCGATATTCTGAAAGGCCTGCTGAAAGACTCCGCCCAGATCAAGGCGCGGCAGGAACTGCTCCTGGGGGAATTGGCGGATCTGGAGAATCGGTTGTTTCACTTGGAAAATCCCCAGCCTGGAATCTTAGGCGCCGACGAGTTTCGAGCTTACGGTCAGGGAGAGCCGACGGAAATCCTGCTGGATTTGCCCCTCAATAAACTGTTGGAGATCTACCAAGAAGCGCCGTCCATTTTGGAACCCCTCTGCCAACGGGCGGCGTTATTACCCGATACCGACATTGTGGAGCGCAACGCCCTAGGGAATTATTGGGTTTTGCAACTGGAGAATCAGGGGTTTTACCTCTTGCCCCGACCGGGGGATATGAAGCGCTTAGCCCAGTTGGAAAGTTTGGAAAAGCTCTTTGAACTAGACGGCGCCGCCCAGATCCGGGAGGACTTTTGCCTCCAACGCCCGGCGACATTACAACTTCTGCAACGACATCGGCGCTGGCAGTTACAGGAAAAAGGGTCTTTAGCCTGGGGGCCGTCTCCCCTCGGTTGGCGCTGGAACGAGCAATTGCAAAGCCTCCGAGATCAATACGCCCAACTCTTAGACCGGGCCGAGGAAGCGGGAAGCGCCGGACTGGAGGCGTTAACCCGGAGTCAGGTCTGGCAACAGTCCCTAGAGCGCCGTTATGGGGAGTTGGTAACCTTAATGTTAAATACCTGTATGCCTTTGGCTTACGCTATCTATAAAGGCCCGATCCTAGTGCCTTGCAGTATTACCTTGGGAGACTGTCCTCAGGTCTTTCCCGCCTGGGACCGGGGTTTGCCCTGGGACTCCACCCCCTACGGCCAGTCCCACGGTAAGTTACATAAAGATTATCGGCGCTCTCCCAAGGATCATTCCCTGTTGCCGGATCAGATTTACCTAAAGGAAACTCACCATCCCCAGGGCCACACCTGGGCCATCGCCAAAAGTTACGCCGAAGCCAGCGCCTTGGTCGCTAAACTCCAAGACCATTGGGGGCCCTTGGATTGAGGCGGACAGCCTTGTGAGCGGCGGCGGGGATGGACTCCAATTGCTAGGGGCCATTGGACAAGCCTCAACCTGGCCTATAATGAGTAGTTGAATTCGTTCTCGCCCGCCGGGATGTAGCGCAGCTTGGTAGCGCGCTTGCTTTGGGAGCAAGATGCCGCAGGTTCAAATCCTGTCATCCCGACTTTGCATCGATTTTCAGGGACTTTCGCCCCATGCTCGCCTGTTCAGACGCTTCCACTCCAGTCCGAGCGCCCCAAGTCTGGCATTGGCGGGGCTATCCTATCGCCTATCAAAGCGCCGGGGAAAACGGGCCGGCCGAGGTTCTCGTCCACGGTTTCGGCGCGTGTTGGGGACATTGGCGCCGGAATTTGCCCGCGTTAGGGCAAGAGTGTCGGGTCTTCGCTCTAGATTTAATTGGGTTTGGCGCGTCGGCGAAACCTCAACCGGGGGAAGAAATCGACTACACTTTCGCCACCTGGAGCCAACTGCTGGCGGATTTTTGCCGGGAAGTCGTCGGGGAACCGGCCTTTTTAATCGGCAACTCCATCGGTTGCGTGGTCATTTTCCAAACCGCCGTAGACGCGCCCGCTCAAGTCAGGGGTCTAGCGGCGCTGAACTGCTCCCTACGGCTCCTCCACGACCGCAAGCGCCAGAGTTTGCCCTGGTATCGTCAATGGGGAGCGCCGGTTTTACAACAAATTTTGGCGAACCGAGCGATAGGGCAGTTCTTTTTTCAACAAATCGCCCGACCGGGAACGGTGAAGAAAATTCTGCGCCAAGCCTATGTCAATCCCGACGCCGTAACGGATGAATTAGTGGATTTACTGCTGGCTCCGGCTCAAGACCCCGGCGCCATGGATGTTTTCTTGGCTTTCACCCGCTACTCCCAGGGGCCTCTGCCGGAGGATCTTTTGCCCCAAATTACCTGCCCCACCCTTTTTCTCTGGGGAGAGAAAGACCCCTGGGAACCTTTGGAGCTGGGGCGCCGGCTGGCGCAATATCCCTGCGTGGAAGACTTCGTCGTTTTGCCCAACGTTGGTCATTGTCCCCAGGACGAAGCGCCGGAGCAAGTTAACCCCCTACTCCTCGATTGCATTCGGCGCCATTGTTAACGTTGGTTTAAAAAGAGTCGGCGGTCCGGTTTGCTCCCCCCTAACCCCTACTAGACCTTCGGGTACGGCAGCCTCTTGGCTAAGCCCAACGCTGAAAACCGAGGAATGAAAGGTTGATTGCGATGAAAATAGGGTCTCTTCTCTGCCTAGCCTGGGGACTTAACGCCCTAGTTGTTCCTTCCCTGTCAGCCTGTCCGCGCCCTCTAGCGCCGATGATTGAAACCCATCTGGCGCG
>JAYKIZ010000145.1:0-6215 GCA_035285965.1 Cyanobacteriota bacterium
TCCAAACCCGGATGCAGAATAACGAAGACGACCTCTACATCGTCAGCCAACCGCCGGAGGATTTGGAATTAACCTACCAGCCCTTTTTGGATAATCCCCTCGTGGTCATCGCCCGGCGGGATCATCCGTTGGCGAATTGGCCCCAAGTGCCTTTAGCTAAGTTAAACAACGAAGCCTTCATTATGCGGGAAAAAGGCTCCGGCACTCGCCAGGCGGTGCAAAAACTCTTCGCCCAGTATGACGTTCAGGTGCAGGTGCGTCTGGAACTGGGCAGTAACGAAGCCATTAAACAGGCCATCATCGGCGGACTCGGTATTTCTGTATTGTCAGAGCATACCCTCATTTCCGAAGGCCCCCACAGCGAACTGGCGGTTCTCAACGTCGAGCAATTCCCCATCCAACGGCGCTGGTACGTGGCCCATCTCTCCGGTAAACAACTCTCCGTCATCGCTAGGGCGTTTTTGGAGTATTTACTGGAAGAAAGTCAAAAGATGCCCAAACCCAGTTCGCTTCTGCGTTCTAACTTGTTAATTCCCGCCCATGCCAGTCCCTAATTCCCTTTTTTTCCATGTTGTCAGTCTCGATTAGGGGACTGACATGGCGCCGGAGCGCCGATTAGGCTAGAGAGAAGGGGAAAAATTTTCCCGATTCCTTCGGTGTGTTTTAGGAGACGATTCACCATGCGACGCCATTTTCCGCTTTCAACCTTCGCCGTTGTCCTACTTTTATTAATCGGTTGGGAAACACTGATTCAAACCCAAGCCTACGGCGCTCCGGCTAATCCCCAGGAGGCCCAAAGCGCCTACAATAGCAAATGTCCTGGGGATAAGGACGACGACTGTAAAGAGTAGGGGCCCATTCAAGCCTGAAGCGGGCCAAGGCTTGACTGAGGGGAGGGCCGGGTAGAAGGGAAGCCCTTTCCGAGGGAGAAATCTGAGCGCCTCTGGATCTTCCCCCCAGCCCTCCTAACCGCGGTAGGAGCCGTTAGCGCTCAATCAGAAGGCATTGCCCATCGGGGCAGAGGTCTTCCAATTCCACGTTCACCGGCTCAATGCGCCAAATCTCCTGACAGTATTCCCGGATAGCCCGGTCGGAGGAGAATTTACCCATGCGGGCCACATTGAGGATGGACATTTTCGCCCACTGTTCCGGGTCTTGGTAAGCTTGACCGACTTTAGCCTGGGCCTCGATGTAGGCTTGGAAGTCCGCCAAAACTAGGAAGGGATCGCTCCCCAGAAGGGAATCCGTGAGGGGACGGAAGAGGTTGCCGTCGCCGTGGGAGAAGAAACCGCAGTTAATTAAATCAATGACCGCTTTCAGGTCAGAGTTATTATTGTAGTAATCCCAGGGATGATAGCCTTGACTTTGCAGTTGACCGACTTCCGGGGTAGTGAGGCCAAAGAGGAAGAAATTCTCGGCGCCGACTTCTTCTCGGATCTCAATATTAGCGCCGTCCAGGGTGCCGATAGTCAGGGCGCCGTTGAGGGAGAATTTCATGTTGCCGGTGCCGGAGGCTTCTTTACCGGCGGTGGAAATTTGCTCCGAGAGGTCCGCGGCGGGATAGACCCGTTGTCCCAATTTAACGTTGTAGTCGCTCAGGAAGACCACCTTCAGGCGCTCGCCGATGGCGGGGTCTTTATTGACCACGTCTCCCACGGCGGTGATCAGTTTAATAATCAATTTAGCGAGATAATAGCCCGGCGCCGCTTTACCGCCAAAGATAAACGCGCGGGGGGGAATGTCCAGGTTGGGGTTATTCTTGAGTTGCAGGTAAAGGTGGATGACGTGGAGAATATTCAGATGTTGGCGTTTATATTCGTGAATGCGCTTTACCTGGACGTCAAAGAGGGAATCGGGATTGACCAACAGATGGTTTTGTCGCTCGATATAGCGGGCCAAATCCAGCTTCACCTCCCGTTTAATTTCCCGCCACTGTTCCCGAAAACGGGCGTCGTCGGCGAAATATTCCAACTGCCGCAGGTCGTCGAGGTTTTTAATCCAGCTTTGACCAATGTGATTCGTAATCAACTGGCTCAGGCGAGGATTGCTGAGCACCATCCAGCGCCGAGGCGTGACGCCGTTGGTTTTGTTGCTGAATTTTTCCGGCCAGAGTTCGTAAAAGTCCTTGAGCACGGTTTCCTTGAGCAGTTCGCTGTGGAGTTGGGCCACCCCGTTAATCGCGTGGGAACCGACGCAGGCCAGGTGAGCCATGCGGACGTACTTTTCTCCTCCTTCGTCGATGAGAGAGAGGCGGGCCAGCTTCTCGCCGTCCCGGGGATACTTGATCCGCACCAGGTCTAAAAAGCGCCGATTGATTTCGTAGATAATTTCCAGATGGCGGGGCAGAAGATAACCGAAGAGGCCCAAAGACCATTTTTCCAGCGCTTCCGGCAGGAGGGTGTGGTTGGTGTAACCCAGACATTTTTGGGTAATGTCCCAGGCTTGATCCCAGACTAAATGGCGCTCGTCCACCAAAAGACGCATCAACTCCGCCACGGCGATGGCCGGGTGGGTGTCGTTGAGTTGGACGGCAAAACTTTCGTGGAAATTCTCTAACCCCTGATTTTCGTGGAGGTGAATGCGGATCATGTCCTGCAGGGAGCAGGAGACAAAGAAATATTGCTGGGCTAACCGTAATTCTTTGCCTTGGATTTGCTCGTCGTTAGGATAGAGAACTTTCGTTAAATTTTCCGAGGTGATCTTGTCGTTAACGGCGCCGTAATAATCCCCCACGTTAAAACGCTGAAAATCAAAGGCCTCCGCCGCTTCCGCCCGCCAGAGCCGGAGATTGTTGGCCGTGCTGACTCGATAGCCCAGAATCGGCGTATCGTAGGGAATGCCCTTGAGGATGGAACCGGGAACCCAACGGACTCGATAATTGCCCTCCTCGTCCTGGTAGGATTCGGTGTGGCCGCCTAATTTAACCATCACCGCCGCTTCCGGTCGGGCCAATTCCCAAGGGTTGCCCAATTGGAGCCATTTATCGGTGATTTCCACCTGCCAGCCGTCTTTGATTTCTTGATCGAAAATGCCGAACTCGTAGCGGATGCCGTAGCCAATGGCGGGAATTTCCAAGGTAGCTAGCGAGTCCATATAGCAGGCCGCTAGACGCCCTAAACCGCCGTTACCGAGACCCGGCTCCTCCTCTAGATCGATCAGTTCTTGCAGATTTAGCCCCGACTCCGTAACCGCCTGCTCGATGGGCCCCCAAAGGTCGAGGTTAATCAGATTATTGGCTAAATGGGGCCCGAGGAGAAATTCCGCCGAGAGGTAGCAGACGACTTTATTTTCTTTGCTGAGATAGGTCTGGAAAGTATTTAGCCAGCGTTGTAGGAGCCGGTCCCGGAGCGTGAAGGCCAGCGCCATGTAACAGTCGTGTTTGGTGGCGATGGCGGGGAATTTCCCTTGAACGTAGAAGAGGTTATCCGCCAGCGCCCGCTTCAGGGTCTCGACGCTGAGGCCGGTGCGATCGTCTTCGACCTGGATAAGAGGATTGCTAGTGCTTAAGGTCATTGTCCAACTTGTAATAAAAGATTGACGCCTCTATCATGGCGAAGATTTCGCTTCAGAGCGCGCTTTTTTCGGTGCTTGAGCTTAAGAAATGGTTAGGAAAAGATTAATTTTTAGTTGAAGGCGCAGTTATTTTTTAGTTTTTAAATTAATTATCCTAAGATTGTTCAACCATTTTTTGTATTATAGTCATCGCAAATTGTTTATAAATCTCCACAGTTTGACCACCCCGTCAGGTTACACCTGCCACCCCTCCAAGAGAACCGATTAAAATTAAGCTGGGGTTCAATGTGAAGCCGTCCATGAAATTTCTCCATCCCTATCCCCTAGCGCCGGGGCGCCCCCATCTGGTCTATTTGCCGGGGATGGACGGTAGCGGGCGCCTCTTTTACCGACAAGCGCCGAGCCTAGCGCCGTTTTTCAATCTCCACTGTTTGGCCCTGGCCCCCCAAGCCCAGGCAGACTGGCCGGAATTGGCCGACGGGCTGTTAACCCTCGCGGACAAAACCTTCGGCGCCGAACCCTTTACGCTCTGCGGCGAATCCTTTGGGGGCTGTTGGGCTTTAAAAGTAGCGGAGCGACTTCCCCTAAACCTAGAGCGCCTGATTTTGATTAACCCTGCCTCCGCCTTTGCTCAAAATCCGTTGTTAACCCTCGGCTCGGCGCTGACGCCTTGGTTGCCGGAGTTTACCCAGGATTTCTCTACCCTTTTGGGTTTGCCTTTCTTGGCTAATCTAAGTCTTATTGATCCTCCCGACCAGCGCCGGCTCCTTTTCGCCATGCGCTCCCTACCCACCTCTGCGGTCAGTCAGCGTCTAGAATTATTGAGGAACTTCCGCCTCCAGCTCCCCTTGACCCAAATTCCCCAACCGACTTTAATTATCGCCAGCCGGGGCGATCTGCTTTTGCCCTCTGTTCAGGAAGCCTACGGGTTGCGGGCCCAGTTGCCCGAGGCGAAGCTGGAAATTTTGCCCGATAGCGGCCACGCCTGTCTGCTGGAACGGGACTTAAACCTCGGTCGCATTCTCCAAACCCATCACTTTTTACCCCCCGCCCATGATTGAGCAGTTAACAACGGAAATTCTTGTGGTCGGCGCCGGAACGGGAGGAACCTCTGCGGCGATCCAAGCGGCCCGGCGGGGTCGTCAGGTGATTTTAGTCGGCGAATTTCCCTGGTTGGGGGGAATGCTCACCAGCGCCGGGGTGGCGGCGCCGGACGGCAATGAGTTGGCGGCGTGGCAGACGGGAATGTGGGGGCAGTTTTTACACGCGTTAAAAAAACGACAAGCTCAGGGATTGGATCACGCCTGGGTCAGTTTATTCACCTTCGAGCCGGCGCTGGGCGCCGAAATTTTGGCTGATTGGGCCGACGCGTTACCGACCTTGACTTGGATTCAGAATCAGGCGCCGCTAGAGGTTTTGAAAAGCGGGGAGCGCATCCTCGGTGTTCGTTTCCCGGACTATGAAATCCGGGCTCAGATTACCCTAGACGGTACGGAATTGGGGGACTTGTTGGCGCTGGGGGAGATTCCTCACCGTTGGGGCTGGGATTGGGGCGCCGATTACGGAGAACCCAGCGCCCCGAGGGAACCGAATCCAATGACGGAAACCTACCCCGTCCAGTCCCCCACCTGGGTTTTCTTGCTGGAGGACTACGGCGCCGAGTTAGCGCCCAAATTGGATCCCCGACCGGGCTATAATCCGGCGCTGTTTGCCGGCGCTTGGGAAAAATACGGCCCCGAAAAATTCCGCAACTACGGTCGCTTGCCCCAGAATCGCTACATGATCAACTGGCCCCTGGCGGGGAATGATTATGGTCGGGATTTAAACCGACTATTAACCCCGGAGCGGGCAACCTTCCTTCAGGAAGCCTACGACCACAGTTACCATTTCGCCTGTTTTCTCCAGGAAAATTTTGGTCGGCGCTGGGGGTTAGCTTCCCCCGTGTTTCCCCACTCAGACCGACATCCCGCCTTCGCCCTCCATCCCTACTTTCGCGAAAGCCGCCGTTTACTCGGACAAGTCACCATGACGGAACCGGATTTATTGCCCCAGGGCGAGACGGGGCTGTTACCGCGCCAAGACCAGAAAATTACCAGTATCGCCATTGGCAACTACGCCAACGACCATCATTACCCCGGTTTTGAGTTTCCCCTCGCGCCCAAGTCCCGGCGCTGGGGCGGACGCTGGACAGGGACGCCCTTTACCGTGCCCTACGGCGCTTTGGTTCCTAGGGAAACCCTTGGTTTTCTCGTCTGCGAGAAAAATATCTCCGTCTCCCACATGGCCAACGGCAGTACGCGACTGCAACCCCTCGTGATGAACCTGGGGCAGGCCGCGGGTCTGGCCGCGGCGCTGTGTGTAGAGCGCCGGTGCAATCCCCAAGCTCTACCGGTGGAAGTTTTACAGGAACAACTCCTGACCGATCCCCAGGCGCCAGCCGCCATGGTTCCCTTTTACGACCTCCCCCCCGACCATCCCGATTGGTTGAACCAACAGCGCCGGGTTTTAGACGCGCCCGAAACCTATCCCCCGTCGGCGCTGTGCGAGGTTAATCCCCACTCTTTCCCCTCCTCGGCGCCGACCTATTCGGGAACCTTCTTTTGTAAAGGAGAGCAGGACTATCGTTTGAGTTTCCAACTGGGAAATCGTAACTTGAGCGCCTGTTTAATTACCGAGCGCCCGGAGGTGGATCTACAATTAAA
>JAYKIZ010000146.1:0-5164 GCA_035285965.1 Cyanobacteriota bacterium
TTGATGGAGCGGGCCATTAGTAGCGGTTTGCTGGCCGCCAACGGCGTCTGTCATGCTGAGGGACTCCAGCGCCGGGAACTGTTGACGGTGCGACCCGAGGGTCTTTTCCAGATTTAACCCCGTCCGATTCTTTGCCAATTTTATCCAGGTTAACAAAAGTCCTTTAATTTCCTTTGGCTGTTGCCGTGGCGTCTCCGGCGCTAATTACTTCTTATTCCCATAACCACGTAAACAGGGTGTTAATTGTAAGGTGTAACTCCTTGGCGAAGGGGGGGGCGGGAATTGTGTCATCGGGTTGATCTAATACCAGCGGCTCTTGTTGGGGGCGATAGACTAACACCGTTTGTTCATCAGGATCAATCAACCAGCCCATTTGGGTTTCGTGTCTAAAGCAGTAAAGAATATTTTTGATGACTTTTGTTTGTTTTTGCTCGGGAGATAGGATTTCTATTGTCCAATCAGGGGCCATCAGAAAGGTGTTAGCCACTTCGCCGTTTTCGTCCCGGGGAATTCGCTCCCAGAGAAAGACCGCAATATCCGGCACAATGGAGCGCTCGCCAAAGGTGCAACGGAGTTCGGGGAAAGCTCGGGCAATACGTTGGGGTTTAAGGATGCCATTGATGGCCGGAACAAGTTCCCCTTGGATGACACTGTGTTTTCCCTTCGGCATCGGTTTCTGAATGATTTGACCATCAATATATTCCCTTGCCGGTTTGGTTTCTGGTAATTGCAAAAACTCTGCTAGGGATAATGCTTGATAAGGGGCTTGAACCATTGCTAATTTACCTGTTTTCAGATTTCAAATTAAACTTAGTTCACCCATCCTCTTTGATCACATAGGACGGACTTAACCAACCCCGGCGCCAGAAGAAAATCAAAGAGCCGCCGGCGATGGCGATCATGACAAACCAGGTGGCCCAATAGCCCCAGGGGGATTTCAATTCCGGCATATTTTCAAAGTTCATGCCATAGACCCCGGCGATAAAGGTGAGGGGAATAAAAATGGTGGAAATGACGGTGAGAAATTTCATCACTTCGTTCATTTTATTGCTCATGGAGGTCATGTAAACTTCCATCAAACTGGAGGCTAATTCCCGATAGGCTTCGATAATATCCAAAACCTGGATAATGTGGTCGTAGCAGTCGCGAAAATAGACCCGCACCTCCGGACTGACTAACGTATTGCTATCCCGCAGGAGCACGTTCATCACATGACGGAGGGGCCAAATCAAGCGCCGGAGAGCCAAGAGTTCCCGGCGAATGTGATAGATCTCTTCCATCAATTGCCCACTGGGATTGCGAATAATGGTGTCTTCTAACGCCTCGATCCGTTCTTCGTAGTCCTCTAGAAGGGGAAAATACTCGTCAATGAGCATATCCAAGAGGAGATACACCAAATAATCGGCGCCTTCGTGGCAGACCCGCCCCTGATTGGCCCGAATGCGGTTGCGGACGGGGTCAAAATCGGTGATGTCTCCTTCCTGGAAGGTTAAAAGATAGCGCTTGCCGAGGACAAAACTGACCTGCTCGCTCTCGAAGCCGTCTTCTTCGGGATTCGGTTTGACCCGGTGGGCGAGGATCATGACGTGGTCGTGGTAGTCCTCAATCTTAGCCCGCTGGGGCACGTTGACCACGTCCTCTAAGAGCAGGGGGTGGAGCTTAAAGATTTCTCCCACCTGTTTCAGCACCTCTTCGCTCCCCAAACCCTGAATATCCATCCAGGAAACCGTATTGGTTCCCAGGTAAGGCCGCAGGGCGTTGGGCGTCAGATCCGATTTCCGCACCGCGTGATCCGGACTGTAGTCAATCAGAACAATGCGCGAGGGGTGGGCGTCCGGCTCAATACTGAGGGTACCCGGCTCGCTCCCTGGCTCGTCGTAGAAATAGTCGAAATAGTCTTCTTCTTCCTCTTCCGGGTCGTTGAGGGCAAAGTCCCGCTGGAGAAATTCGGGGGTGGGCGCCGGGGGAGATTGAGTCATAAGTCCTAGCAACCTAAGGTGTGTTTAAGATCGGCGAATTACCAAAATTGGCAAGTGACGGCGCTCCCTGGTTACTCAGGAGAAATAGCTCAGGGAGGGCCGAGGATCGAGGGAGACGATCGGGGAAGATCGGGGGGGGGAAACTGAGTCACCGGATTGGCTTATTGAAAAATAAGCTGAATTATAAAGAGCCGACCCCCATCATAGAAGGCTTGATTGTCCATCGCAACCCGCAGAGCTTCTGGGGCGTAACCGGCGCTCTTTCGGGGAAAGTTGCCTAGAATGGCGGGTAGTCCCCTCCCTAGGAGCTAACCCCATGCCCCAAACTATTGTTATCGACCCCGTTACTCGCATTGAAGGCCACGCCAAGATTTCCGTTTTCCTCAACGACCAGGGCAACGTGGACGACGCCCGCTTCCATGTGGTGGAGTACCGCGGCTTTGAAAAATTTTGCGAAGGGCGCCCCATGTGGGAAATGGCCGGCATTACCGCTCGGATTTGCGGCATTTGCCCCGTGAGCCACCTCCTCTGCGCGGCCAAAACCGGGGATAAAATCCTAGCGGTGCAGGTGCCCCCCGCCGGGGAGAAATTACGGCGCTTGATGAACCTGGGGCAAATTACCCAGTCCCACGCCCTCAGTTTTTTCCACCTCAGCAGTCCCGATTTTTTGCTGGGCTGGGACAGCGACCCCGCCACCCGCAACGTCTTTGGGCTGATCGCCGCCGATCCCGACTTAGCCCGGGCCGGTATTCGCCTCCGGCAGTTTGGGCAAACCGTGATCGAACTCCTCGGCGCGAAGAAAATTCACTCCGCTTGGTCGGTGCCGGGGGGCGTCCGCTCTCCCCTCTCGGAGGAAGGCCGGGCCTGGATTGTGGATCGTTTGCCGGAATCCAAGGAAACCCTCTACACGGCGCTGAATTTGTTTAAATCCTTGGTGGAGAAGATGCCCACGGAAGTGGCGGAGTTTGGCCAGTTTCCTTCCCTGTTTATGGGTCTGGTGGGTAAAAACGGCGAATGGGAGCATTACGGCGGCCATCTGCGCTTCACCGACAGCGCCGGCAATATCGTGGCGGATAACCTGAGCGAGGACGATTACCAGGACTTCATCGGCGAATCCGTAGAAAAATGGTCTTATTTAAAATTCCCCTACTACAAACCCCTAGGCTATCCCGACGGTATTTATCGGGTCGGCCCCCTAGCTCGTCTCAATGTCTGTAACCACATCGGCACCCCGGAGGCGGATCGGGAGTTGACGGAACTGCGCCAGCGCTTTGGCCCGGTGATGACCTCTTCTTTCCTCTACCACTACGCGCGGCTGGTAGAAATTCTGGCCTGTCTGGAAGCCATCGAGCGCCTGATGGACGACCCGGATATTCTCTCCCCCAACTGTCGGGCCCGGGCGGGGATTAACCGCCTAGAGGCGGTGGGCGTCAGCGAAGCGCCGCGAGGGACGTTGTTCCATCACTACAAGGTGGATCAGGACGGGCTAATCGAAAAGGTGAACCTGATTATCGCCACGGGGAACAATAACCTAGCTATGAACAAAACCGTGGCCCAGATCGCCAAGCACTACATCCGCAATAACGATGTCCAGGAAGGATTCCTAAACCGAGTCGAAGCGGGGATTCGTTGCTACGACCCCTGCCTCAGTTGCTCCACCCACGCCGCCGGGCAAATGCCCCTAAGCCTGGAGGTGGTCAGCGCCGACGGGGAAGTGATTCGGCGCTTGATTCGGGATTAACTGGTCTTAAGATAGAGGCGTTAACCTCCGCCCCTAGGTTCTATGCTCGCCAAGCGCCTCTTGCCCTGCCTCGATGTCAACGCTGGACGAGTGGTTAAGGGCGTCAATTTTGTCGGACTCCGGGACGCCGGCGATCCGGTGGAGTTGGCCCGGCGCTATAACCAAGCCGGCGCCGATGAGTTGGTCTTTTTAGACATCACCGCCACCCACGAAGGGCGGGACACCATTATTGACGTAGTTTATCGCGCCGCCGAAGAAGTCTTTATTCCCCTCACTGTAGGAGGCGGCATTCAATCCCTAGAGCAAATTAAAGCTTTGCTCCGGGCCGGCGCCGATAAGGTCAGCGTTAACTCCGCCGCCGTCCGCAATCCTGATTTCATCAACTCTGCCAGCGACCGCTTTGGTTGCCAGTGTATCGTCGTGGCCATCGACGCCCGGCGCCGTCTCGATCCCCAAAATCCCGGCTGGGAGGTCTATGTCCGGGGCGGGCGGGAAAATACGGGTTTAGACGCCGTCGCCTGGGCCCGGGAAATGGCCCGACGGGGAGCCGGGGAACTATTAGTGACCAGTATGGACGCCGACGGCACTCAAGCGGGTTACGACTTGGCGCTCACCGCCGCCATCGCCGGGGAGGTGGAAATTCCCGTCATCGCCTCCGGGGGGGCCGGTAATTGTCAGCATATTTATGAAGCCCTGACGGAAGGGAAAGCGGAGGCGGCGCTGTTGGCCTCCCTGCTTCACTATGAACAACTGACTCTGCCGGAGATTAAAGATTACCTCCAAGCCCGTCAGGTGCCGGTGCGTTTCGCCTAAGGGGGTTGGGGGGGGGCAACACATTGACGTTGACCTATGCTATTATTTTGAGTCAAAGGTGAACCTCTATGTCAGGGACGATTCCCTGCCCCAAACCGAGATTTCTGATGCAAGCCACACTCCATCAACTCAAAGTCTTTGAAGCCACCGCCCGTCACGGCAGTTTTACCCGAGCCGCCGAAGAACTGTTTATCACCCAACCCACGGTTTCCAGCCAAATCAAACAACTCTCTAAAACAGTTGGACTGCCTTTGTTTGAGCAGATCGGCAAGCGCCTCTACCTAACGGAGGCGGGAGCGGAACTACTGGTCACCTGTCAGGATATTTTCCAGCGTCTAGACAATTTTGAAATGAAGGTGGCGGATTTCAAGGGCACCAAACAGGGTTGTCTGCGCCTAGCGGTGATTACCACAGCCAAATATTTCATTCCCCGTATCCTCGGCTCCTTTTGCCAGCGGTATCCCGGCATTGACGTCTCCCTCAAGGTGACCAACCACCAACAAATCCAAACCCGGATGCAGAATAACGAAGACGACCTCTACATCGTCAGCCAACCGCCGGAGGATTTGGAATTAACCTACCAGCCCTTTTTGGATAATCCCCTCGTGGTCATCGCCCGGCGGGATCATCC
>JAYKIZ010000147.1:0-4482 GCA_035285965.1 Cyanobacteriota bacterium
TCCGTTTTACCGGCGATTTGATAGAGACAATCGAGGTCTTGCAAGCTGGCATGAAAGCGTTTAAACCAATGTTGTCCGTAGAGTTGGGTTTTAGAGACCACTTGATTCAATTTGACCCAATTTTCCACCAGGGGGCGCTGGAAGGGAGAGTTAATATCCGAGCGAAGATTCCACCAGTAGCGGATTTTGTGCTTGATGGGGCTGACGGTTTTAGCTAAATCTAGATTTAGGAAAATATGCTCTAAGCCGTCGTTAGGACTGAAGGCGTACTGAGTTTTCGGGAGAGAAAGAATTTGCACCAAGGCTTCCTGGGTGGCTTGGTTCAAAATGGAGCGGGTCTGTTGGAAAGAAAAAACGTCGTTCTTCCAGAGTTCGCAAATATATTGATAGTCGTTGCTCAAGTGTTCGGGAATCGTCACGCGCCGACGATTGAGAGCGCTGCCAATGAGGTAATTGAGCCGTTCCACGGAGCCGTTAGCGCTGTTGGCAAAATGAATGCGGCCATTACCGAGATAGACCTGCCAGTTGACAAATTCGTCGAAGGGATTTTGGATCGAGAGTCGCCCGGTAACTTGCTGGTTAACCAGCGTATTAAGGAGAGAAGCGGGCACAGCCTGGCCTTGGGAGGGGTTGAGGGCGAAATCCGGGGAGAGAGGAAGGTCAGTCATGGCTTTCAGGGATATAAAGACTCGGGAGAGGAGAGTTGTAAGTTCAGTGGGCGGGGGGGATGAGCCACCGCTGTTTTAATGGAGGGACGCCGTCGCGGCGCCGGTCGCAAAGGATGGCGAGGGATTGATAACCGTTGACTGATCGACTTGAATTTCTTGAAAGTAGCGAGTCATCTCGGCCACAGCGAGGGGGAAACTAAAGAGATAGCCTTGACCATAGTCGCACTGGAGGGTTTTCAGAAGGGCGAGTTGCTCGCTGTTTTCCACGCCTTCCGCCACAAGACGCAACTGGAGGCGGTGACCCAATTCGATAATGCTGGCGAGGATGACTTGATTTTTAGAACCGGGGGCCGCGTCTTCTAGAAAGGCTTTGTCGAGCTTGAGGAGATGAACCGGTAAATCCTTCAGAAAAGCCAAAGAGGAATAACCGACGCCAAAATCGTCCATGGCGATTTGAACGCCCAAACGCCGCAGAGCCTTCAGATGGGCAATCACCATTTGCGGGTCGTCTAACATACAGCGTTCCGTGACCTCTAGGGTTAACGCCTCGGGCGCCACGCCTGTTTCCGCTAAAAGGGCTTGCAGGCGCTCCGCCAGATCCGGCTCCTCCAGTTGTCGCGGGGAAATATTGACCGATAGCTTAAAGGGCGCGACCCCGATGTTCAACCAGCGCCGATACTGGCGACAACTCTCCCGAAGAACCCAGTCGCCTAGGGGAATAATCAATCCGGTTTCTTCCGCGAGGGGAATAAACTCCGCCGGGGAGATGAAGCCCCGTTGGGGATGATGCCAGCGGACTAAGACTTCAACGCCGATTAAGCGTCCTGTCAGCAGATCAATTTGGGGTTGATAGGCCAAGGTCAAAGATTCTGCGGCGAGCGCCGTGGCCAACTCCGTCGCGAAATCTAGGTCTAGCAGGATCGGCTCTACCGTTTCCAGTCGCCCCAAATCATTCGCTCCAGTCGGCGACGGGCTTTGCCAGAGGCTCAAAACTTTCAACCCAGAAGACGCCAAGGACGGCGGCAACAGGACTTTCAATCGACCTTGAAAAATTTCTGCGAGACTGCGCCAGTAAGAAGCAGCGAGGGCGTTCGACGGCGCTGGGGGAGCAAGAAGGGAGGAAGTCATTAGGTTGCTTTGAGGTCGGCTGGTAGACGCGTTGGGAGGGAAGATCGCTATCAATCTTCCGTTGCAAAACCAAGAGAGCTAGAGCATTGAACCTAGACTCCGGGACAGAAAAACAAAAACGTTTTTCTTAATCTAAGCTTAGGAGAAGCGAGGGCTTTTCTTTTGCCATCATGGACACATTTTGTCAAGAGCTTTGTAAAATTATTTACAAATCTTAACTTTTCTTATCCTAGCCCAGTCACAGCCAAAAGACAACTCAGATCACACTCCCTAGAGAGCGCCGCGCTTAGGGAACCTTGGGAAGCGCCGGGGCCTTAAAATTTATCCATGATTTCGCCCATTAAATCCCTGATCCCCTCCTTTGTTGGCAAACTCTCGGCCCCGGCGCTGATTTGGAGCGCCGGCTTGGCAGTCGCCGCCCTCCTAATCTGCCTGCCGGTTTTCTACGTCGGCGCCAGTCTCTTTTCCGACCAAAAAATGGTTTGGGAAACCTTGCTACCCCAGTTGGGGGACTATACCCGCAATTCTCTCCTATTAATGACCGGCGTCGGTCTCGGCGTTCTGATTTTGGGCGTCGGCGCCGGTTGGCTCACCGCGGTCTGCGACTTTCCGGGGCGCCGGCTCTGGGATTGGGCGCTGTTGACTCCCCTGGCGGCGCCGGCCTATCTGGTGGGCTACGCCTACACCAGCTTTCTAGATTATTACGGCCCCGTCCAAAGTCTTTTGAGAGAGATTTTTCAGTGGCAATCCGTGGAGGATTACTGGTTTCCCGATATCCGTAATCTTTGGGGGGCGCTGGGAATGTTTATCGTCACCCTCTACCCCTACGTCTATTTACTGGCCCGCTCCGCCTTTAAGGACCAGGGCGTCGTCTCCCTAGAGGCCAGCCGTTCCCTGGGGTGTTCCCCCTGGGGCAGTTTTTGGCGAGTGTCCCTGCCCCTGGCCCGTCCCGCTATCGCCGCCGGTTTGGCGCTGGCGCTGATGGAGACCCTGAACGATTTTGGCACCGTTCAATATTTTGGGGTCAACACCTTCACCACGGGCATTTACAACACCTGGTTTGGGCTGGGGGAACGGCAGGGCGCCGCCCAGTTGGCCGCCGGTTTGATGGTGTTTATCCTCGTCCTTGTTTTTTTAGAACTCTACGCCCGGCGCCAAAGCCGCTATTACCAAACCCCCCGCCCCGCTCAATTTCGCAGTCGTTACTCCCTGCGGGGTTGGCGGGGAGTCCTGGCGGCGCTGGCCTGTTTCCTGCCCCTCCTGTTTGGTTTTTTGATCCCCCTGCTCTACCTCCTCTACCTGACCCTGGCCTACGCCCAGGACGTGGAAAATAATAATTTTTTTAATTTGGCCCAAAATAGCTTCCTGTTGGCCAGCCTCTCGGCGCTGTTGGCGGTCGTCCTAGCGGTTTTCCTCGCCTACGGCAAGCGCCTTCTGGCTCAACCCCTATTAACGGCGCTGGTCAGACTGGCCGCCAGCGGCTACGCCCTACCGGGTTCCGTCATCGCCGTGGGCATTCTGATTCCGGCGGGGCAGTTTGACAACGCGCTTGATCAATGGATGCGGGCCCAATTCCAAATCTCCACCGGCTTGCTCCTCAGCGGCACCCTAATCCTCTTGGTTTACGCCTACCTGGTTCGCTTTCTGGCTGTGGCCTTCGGTGCCGTCGATAGCAGTTTGCTGAAAATTAAACCCAGTCTGGACGACGCGGCCCGCAGTTTAGGCCAGTCCCCTCTGCCAATTCTCTGGCGCGTCCATCTTCCCCTCCTCACCGGAGGACTGCTAACCGCGGCCATGTTGGTCTTTGTGGACGTAATGAAGGAACTGCCCGCCACCCTAGTGATTCGCCCCTTTAACTTCGACACTCTCGCCGTGCGGGTTTATCAATACGCCTCCGACGAGCGTCTAACAGAAGCGGCGGCGCCGGCGCTGGCCATTATGGGGGTCGGTCTTTTGCCGGTGATTCTCCTGAGTCTGCAACTTAGCCGGGGCCGGACTTCTCCTTCTCAATTCTAGGAAGCAAACCGCCATCCAAGGGTCTGCTAAAATTGAAGCGGCGCCGGGGCCGAATTTTCTAAAGGCTTCGGTACAATGGGCGGTAACCGTCTCCGTTCTCTATTCACCCTACATTCCCCTTAATCATTATCCCTTCCTCGAAACCCAAATCACCTGTGATCGATAAACGCCGACCCCAACGGGATCTCCCCAAAATTAACGAAAGAATCCGCTTTCCCGAAATTCGCGTCATTGACAACGACGGCGCTCAATTAGGGATTCTCACGCCGGACGAAGCTCGGAAAATCGCCGACGAGCAAGAACTGGATCTGGTTCTGGTCAGCGAAACCGCGGAGCCGCCCGTTTGCCGGATCATGGACTACGGGAAATATAAGTTTGAGCAGGAAAAGAAAGCCCGAGAGGCCAAGAAGAAACAACACACGGCGGACGTTAAAGAAGTGAAGATGCGCTACAAAATCGACGAGCACGATTACCAAGTGCGGGTCAGTCAAGCCCAGCGTTTTCTCAAGGCCGGAGATAAAGTCAAAGCCACCATTACCTTCCGGGGACGGGAAATTCAGCACTCCCACCTGGCGGAAGAACTGCTCCAGCGCATGTCCAACGACCTTCAGGATGTCGCGGAAATCCAACAAGCGCCGAAACGGGAGGGCCGCAATATGATGATGATGCT
>JAYKIZ010000148.1:0-3305 GCA_035285965.1 Cyanobacteriota bacterium
CAACGCCCATCGAGTCGGTGGATCAACAACAACAAGCGTTTCAAACCTTACTCAAAGAACTGGGACAGGCCTCGTCAATCGCGGCTCAGTCCGTTTTAGATCAACGAGAAACGGTTCAACCAGAGCCAGAATTAAGTCCTGAGATCATCGCTCTGTTTCAGGAACGTATTCGAGCGACCTCCCACTCTTAAGGCGCTCGCCCGCGACTTTCTCAAACCTCAAAATCTGTCCATGACTAAAACCATCGAAGAAATCCTAGCGCCGAAGCCGGAGGCCCGCCTGCGGATTTACGCCTACTCCATTGACGACGAAGCCCATCAAGGATTGTTGAAAGTGGGGCAAACCACCCGCGACGTTAAACAACGGGTTGCCGAACAACTGAAAACCGCCGCCATCAAAAACTACCGCATCGAACTAGACGAACCCGCCGAGCGGGAGGACGGCAGTCTCTTTAGCGACCATGAAGTCCGGGCGGCGCTGGTCAAAAAGGGATTTGAGAACACCGAACTAGAGTGGATGCGTTGCGCCGTCGCCGATCTCAAAACCGTCCTCGCGGAACTACGGGCTGGCCGGCGCTTTACCGGCGCTCATTGCGAAACCTTCCCGCCGCGCCGAGAACAGGCCGAGGCGGTCAACAAAACCTACGCCTACTTTCAGTCCATCTGGCAAGAAGACATTCGCGCCGTCCCCCGCTTTCTGTGGAACGCCAAAATGCGTTTTGGCAAAACCTTCGCCGCCTACCAACTCGCCAAAAAACTCGGAGCAAAACGGACACTGGTGGTTACCTTTAAGCCCGCCGTCGAAGACGCTTGGCAAACCGACCTCGAATCCCACATCGACTTTGACGGCTGGCAGTACCTCTCCCGCAACTCCGGCCGCAACCCCACCGAGCTAGACCCCCACAAGCCCGTCGTTTACTTCGGCTCCTTTCAGGATCTGTTGGGCCGAGACGGCGCCGGTAATATCAAACCCAAAAATGAATGGCTCCACGTCGTCAACTGGGATCTCGTCATCTTCGACGAATACCACTTCGGCGCTTGGCGAGAGACCGCCAAGGAGTTATTTGAGGGGGAGGAGGACGCCGTCGCCAAGAAAGAGACCAAACAGGAATACGCCGCCGACCTAGAGCAAGTTAACGAAGACCTGACCGTGTTGTCAGAGCCGGAAACCGAATTTCTACCCATTACCGCCAGAGCCTACCTCTACCTCTCCGGCACCCCCTTCCGGGCGCTGGCCACGGGGGAGTTCATCGAAGAGCAGATCTTCAACTGGACTTATACCGACGAGCAGAGAGCCAAAGAAGATTTCGCCCGGGCCCGCCCCGACCAAGGGAACCCCTACGGCGCTCTGCCTCAGTTGCGCCTGCTGACCTACCAGATGCCCGACGAGTTGATCGCCATCGCCAGCGCCGGGGAGTTCGACGAGTTTGACCTCAACGCCTTCTTCGAGACCTCTGGCGCCGGACTAACCGCGGCGTTTAAACACAAAAGCGACGTCCAGAAATGGCTAGACATCCTGCGGGGCGGCTACGCCCCCCAATCCCTCCAACAGTTGAAAACCGGAACGCGGCCGCCCTTTCCCTATTCTGACGCGCGGCTTCTGCCCTACCTCCAACATTCCTTCTGGTTCCTGCCCAACGTCGGCGCTTGTCAGGCCATGGCCAACCTACTCGCCGAGAAACAGAATACTTTCTGGCGGGACTATCGGGTCATCGTCGCCGCCGGCGCCGCCGCGGGGATTGGCTTAGACGCCCTGCCCCCTGTCCGTCGGGCCATCGCTAGCGGCTTCGAGACCAAGACCATCACCCTCTCCTGCGGCAAACTGACCACCGGCGTCACCGTGCCCCAGTGGTCGTCCATCCTGATGCTTCGCAATCTCAAATCCCCGGAGACCTATTTCCAAGCCGCCTTTCGCGTCCAGTCGCCCTGGACGGTGAAGAACCCCAACGGCGACAATCCCCAGGAAGAAGAGATCCTCAAGCCCGTCTGCTTCGTCTTCGACTTCGCCCCCACCCGAGCCTTAAGACAACTGGCGGAATACGGCATGGGTCTATCGCCCAACGAAGCCAACCCGGAAAACGCCGTTAAAGACCTGATCGCCTTTCTGCCCGTGTTAGCCTACGACGGCGCCAATATGACCCAAATCGACGCGGGCGGCGTCCTCGATATCGCCCTAGCCGGCGCCTCCGCCACCCTGCTGGCTCGCAAATGGGAAAGCGCCCTACTGGTGAATGTGGATAACGATACCCTCCGCCGTATTCTCGACAACCCCGAGGCGTTGGCCGCTGTGGAACGGATCGAAGGCTGGCGGGCGCTGGGCGACAACATCATCGAGACCATTATTAACAAGAGCGATCAGGTCAAGGCGCTCAAAAACAAAGCCAAGGCAAAAGAGTTAACCGCCAAGGAAAAGAAAGAACTCAGCGCCGAAGAAAAGGAGTACAAATCCAAACGCAAGCTAATTCAGGAAAAGTTGATCAAGTTCGCCACTCGCATCCCGGCCTTTATGTACCTGACCGACTTTCGGGAAAATACCCTTCAGGACGTGATCACCAAACTAGAGCCGGATTTATTTTTGACCGTCACTGGCCTGACCGTGAAAGACTTTCACCTCCTCGTTCAACTCAGAGTCTTTAACACCGAGCAAATGAATCAAGCAGTCTTCGCCTTTCGGCGCTACGAAGACGCCTCCCTCCGCTACACCGGCATCGAGAGCCATCCGGGATTGAGCCATTACGGGCTGTACAATACCGTAGTAGCGAAGACATAAAAATTGAAGAAACCGGCGCCGGTCAAACCCCCTAAGCCAACAAACCACAGCGCCGCAAAATTTCATCCACATGGGGATAACGAGGCACATCATCCTTCCCATTCCACCAAATAAACGCCTCCAACTCCCGCGCCGCCGTCGCTAGCGCCGGTTCCCCCGGATTTTGTCCCCCGCCTGGCAGAGAAAAAGACGGAGCTCCCTTGTCCCTAACCAACAAAAAATGACCGTCCCGCACCACCAGCGCCGTGCCTCTGATTCTTGGCATGATTCAAACCCTAGAGATTAAACAATAAATAACCGAGGACTGCGACTTTCACCGCCCGACAACGGCGCTATAGGCTATAGTAGCGCCAGTTTTACCAAAAAAATGGGTCTAAAGCCCCGCCCTTTAGGACGGCTTTGTGTTATGATGATTGTGGTTGAAACCCCCACCTCATATTGCAAGGATATATACGCTACGGAGCGTTGAAACCCGGATCTGGTACAGCGAGAGGGAAAGAATCTGAGGCCACTGGTATAGAGTCCATGCCGAAGAC
>JAYKIZ010000149.1:0-4681 GCA_035285965.1 Cyanobacteriota bacterium
GGTCGATTATATGACCATCCACGCCGGGCTTTTAATTGAATACCTGCCCCTGGTGAAAACCCGCATCACCGGCATCGTCTCTCGGGGCGGCGGCATTATCGCCAAGTGGATGCTCCACCACCATAAACAAAACCCCCTCTACACCCACTTCCACGAGATTATCGAAATCTTTAAAAAGTACGATGTCTCCTTTAGTTTGGGAGATTCCCTCCGGCCCGGTTGCACCCACGACGCCTCCGACGACGCCCAGCTTTCGGAACTGAAAACCCTCGGACAGTTGACCTGCAAGGCTTGGGAGCACGACGTGCAGGTGATGGTGGAAGGCCCCGGTCACGTGCCCATGGATCAGATCGAGTTCAACGTGCGCAAGCAGATGGAAGAGTGTAGCGAAGCTCCGTTCTACGTCCTCGGCCCCCTGGTGACGGACATCGCCCCCGGCTATGACCACATCACCTCCGCCATCGGTGCGGCTATGGCCGGTTGGCACGGCACCGCGATGCTCTGCTCGTCACCCCGAAGGAGCACCTCGGTCTGCCCAATGCGGAAGACGTGCGCAACGGCCTGATTGCCTATAAAATCGCCGCCCACGCCGCCGACATCGCCCGCCACCGCCCCGGCGCTCGGGACCGGGACGACGAACTCTCCACGGCCCGCTATAACTTCGACTGGAACCGTCAGTTTGAGTTGGCGCTAGACCCCGACCGGGCCCGGGAATACCATGACGAAACCCTCCCCGCGGATATTTATAAAACCGCCGAGTTTTGCTCCATGTGCGGCCCTAAATTCTGCCCCATGCAAACCAAGGTGGACGCGGAAATGCTAGAGGAGCTGGAGCAGTTCCTCGCCAAGGAGAAAGACGCCGTCCCGGCGCTGTAGAAGCTCAGGAACAAGGCGGAGTTTTTGCTCCGCCTTGACCCCTTCCAACCGAACGATTGCCCCTATGAACCGCGAAGATTTAAAGACGCTAGAAAACCGACTTTGGGACGCAGCCGATAAGCTCCGAGCCAATACGGATTTGAAGTCTAGCGAATACGCAACGCCGGTTTTGGGTCTGATCTTCCTTAAATTTGTCGATTCTAAATACTCGCAAGTCGAACCGGAAATTAAAGCGGAGTATGAACAGCGCCGGGGGGGAAGATTAGAACGGGATATTCGAGACATCGCCATTGAAAAATGCGGTTTTTACTTACCGGATCACGCCCGCTATGACTATTTGGCTAATCTTCCCGAGGAAGAGGATATTGTCAATCGCGTTAAAGACGCCATGAAGGCCATTGAAGCCCACCGGCCCGAGTTGGACGGCGTCTTGCCCAAGGATGAATATAATCGCTTCAATCCCAGTTTAGCTAATCGCTCAGAGGTGAATAACGCCCAACAGAAAGGCGCTTTATTTGATTTGCTGAAAAATTTTGATAATATTCCCGTTGATCATTCCGGGGACTGGTTTGGTAAGATTTATGAATTTTTCTTGGGTAAATTTGCTCTCAGCGAAGGGCAAAAGGCGGGAGAGTTTTTTACGCCGACCTCCGTTGTCCGCTTGATGGTCGAGATCATTGAACCCTACCGCGGCGCCGTCTATGACCCGGCCTGCGGTTCCGGGGGGATGTTTGTCCAGTCCCAGAAATTTATCGAGCGCCGTCGGCAACGGTTAGAGGCTGTGGGGGAAAGTCTCCAGGAGGGGGACATTTATGTCTATGGTCAGGAGAAAACCCTCGAAACCGTCAAGCTGGCCCAAATGAATTTATTTGTCAATGGACTACGGGGAGAAGTCCGGCAGGGCAACACCTATAGCGAAGATCCCTTTGAGAGTTTGGGCAAGTTTGATTATGTCCTGGCAAATCCGCCTTTTAATGTGGATGATGTGCCGTTGGCGCTGGTGGAAAGCGATCCCCGGTTCAACGCCTACGGTATTCCCCGCAAAAAGTCGCCGACCCAGAAGAAGGACGAGGGGAAAGACACGGTCACTAACGCCAATTATTTATGGATCAATTTATTTGCCGCCTCTTTGAATGAACGGGGACGGGCGGCGCTGGTGATGGCTAATTCGGCGTCGGACGCCCGTCATACCGAAGCGGAAATTCGCCAAAAGTTAATCGAGTCTAACCTGATTTATGGGATGTTGACTCTGCCGTCTAATCTGTTTTATACGGTGACGTTGCCGGCGACGCTCTGGTTTTTTGACCGGGCAAAAACGGACGAACGCATTCTTTTTATTGACGCCCGCAATATTTTTACTCAGGTTGACCGGGCCCATCGGGAGTTTAGCGAGGAGCAGATCCAGAATATCGCTATGATTAGCAAGCTCCATCGGGGGGAGCGGGAGGAGTTTATTCGCTTGATTGACGCCTATTTTGAGCGGGGCATGGAGGGGTTGGGCAACCACCAGGCGGCCATCAAGGCGGTCAGCGCCCAGTTATTGAAAGTTTTGGCGCTGGAGGCGGGACAACGGGCGGTGGAGGGTCTGATGGGGCCTTGGCGGGTGTTTGAGTCTTTGACGGCGAGTTATCAGGCCTACCGCGGTCAGGTTAATTTGGCGCTGAAGGCGGCGGACAATATTGTTCGGGTGAATGAACGGCAACGGGCGTTACGGCTGGAGTTTGATCTGTTTTTTCAGTCTCTGCACGGGGGGCTTAAGGATCTGGAGCGGGCGGTGCGGCGCCATGAGAAGGCTCTACTCCGGGGAGAGGAGGGTAAGCGGGTAACGGTGGATAAGGATACCAAACAACTAAAGGAACAGTTGAATGAACTCCAGAGGGAGGTCAAGGCGTCGGAGGAGTTCTTTTTACAGATCCATTGGTTGCAGGAGCGTTTTCCCCAGGCTTGTTACGAGGATGTGACGGGTCTTTGTAAGTTGGCGACGTTGGCGGAGGTGAAGGAACAGGATTATTCTCTGAATCCGGGGCGTTATGTGGGGGTGGTGATTGAGGAGGACGGTAAAACGGAGGAGGAATTTTTGGCGGATTTGCTCCAAATGAATCAGCAGTTGGGGGAGTTAAACGAAACGGCGCTGGCGTTGGGGGCGGTGGTTGCTAAAAATGTGGCTCAATTGGTCGGGGATGAGGAGACGGCGATATGAACGGGGAGCGTAACTGGACAGTAGATTTGAGCGAAGCGGCGCTGGCGGCGGAAGCGGCGGGCCCTTGCGCTCGGGCGGTTCGGTATGACGCCGGCAGAAATTTAATCGAGTTTTCCTTAACTAGCGGGGCTTTTTTTGCTGTGCCGCGGGATTTGATTCAAGGTTTACGGGGAGCCACGGCGGAGCAGTTGGAGGATGTTTGGCTGGATCGGGCCGGTTTAAGCGTTCACTGGCCGAGTTTAGACGCAGATTTTAGTATTTTAGGATTAGTCCAAGGTATTTTTGGGACAAAGGCTTGGATGGCGGAGATTAGCGATCAAGGATTAAAGCAGATAGAATGGTATAAAGAACATGTCCATACTCAGTCCGCCCCTAAACCCTTATAGGAAGCGAATCGAGCGTTATTAAACGTCCTCAAACCAGCGCCGAGTCTAGCTAGTCCTTCCAGTAGGAGAAACCGCCATGCAACTTGAAGATTATTTTCTGTTTTTATCTGAAGATGACATTAGAATAAGAGGTCATCGTATTGGTATTGATAATCTCTTATTTTACTTTCTTCAGGGTTATACGCCAGAGGAAATAAAGTCGATTTACCCTGAACTGCCTTTGGAAAAAATTTATGCAACTATTACTTACTACTTACATAATAAATCTCAAATTGACGCTTACCTAGAACGTATCCAAAATTGGCAGGAATCTCACTATCAACTCTCTTTAAATCAACCTTCTCCTCAACGAGAAAAAATTAGAGCTATTAAGCAAAAAAGGGAGATTTATTAAGAGAAAATAAAAATGAAAATTAAGTTTCTTCTAGATGAAAATCTCTCGCCTCGTCTCAAAATAGCCACACAAAGGCTAAACCCAGATATTGATATTCTTCGTATTGGTGATAAAAACACTCCCCCTTTAGGCACCTTAGATCCTGATGTTTTAAATTTTTTAGGGATGTCTCAAAGACTTCTCATAACGGATAATCGCACAAGTATGCCAGAGCATTTGGCAGAATATTGGCAAGCTAATAAGATATTCTTTGGTCTTCTATGGGTTCGTCCTAGAACACCGTTTAGAAAAATTGCTGAGGAGTTGATCTTGATTTGGGAAATAACTGAAGCTGAAGAGTGGATTGATGTTGTAGATTGGATTCCTTTTTAATCTTTACTCAAGAAAAATCGATGAGTTTGCTGAACTGCTCGGGCTACCGCCCTCTAGTCAAGGGGTTTGACCATAAGGCTATTTTCGTCAAAACTTAAGTATTATTTTTTTGTGGTTGCCGTCATCCAGCGCCGTATGGTAAGCTGTATTAAGAAATTTAGGTGCGGCGCCGATGAAAACTTTACCTGAGATTCAGCAATGGCTGACGGAAAATAAGCTAGGGTTGCAAGAACGCTATCAGGTTAAAAGTCTTGGCATTTTTGGATCTTATGTTCGTCAAGAGCAAACTGAGGATAGCGATGTGGATATCCTAGTGGAGTTCGTGAAAACGCCCAGTCTGTTGAAGTTTATCAATCTGGAGCATTTCTTGACGGATAATTTGGGTGTCAAGGTGGACTTAGTTCATCAGTCTGGTTTAAAGCCTCGCTTAGGGGAAAGGATTATGGCGGAGGT
>JAYKIZ010000150.1:0-3287 GCA_035285965.1 Cyanobacteriota bacterium
AAAGCCAAAGGCTTAACCGCCATGTCCTTTACCGGCTTTACCCTCGAAGAACTGCGGGGTTCCCAGGCTCCCCCCGGCGCCGGGGAACTGTTGGCGGAATTAGACTTACTGATTGACGGCCCCTACCTAGAGCATCTGGCGATTCATGCCCCAGACTCTTTAGTGTCCTCCAAAAATCAGCGAGTCCACGTCTTCAATCCGGCGCTGGCGGATCAACTGACCTGGGCCAGCGACCAACTGGAGATCCATATTCTCAAAGATGGAACTCGCTTATTTACCGGTTTTCGAGGCCAGCTTTTCAGTTAACAGATTTCAGATGACATGCCCCCTAAATCCCCCAACTTTGGGGGACTTTGAATCCAATTCCCCCCAGAATTGGGGGGCCAGGGGGGCTTGCCAAACCTCTTCAATTCACAGATTTTCGCCTCAATCCCCAACCCCTAGGAGAATCCGCTATGTCCCTAACCACTACCTACCTCGGCCTTGACCTCAAATCTCCCCTCGTTGTCGGTTCCTGCGCGCCGTTAACGGAGGATTTGGGCAACTTAAAAAAAATGGAAGACGCCGGCGCCGCGGCCATTGTGCTCCATTCCTTTTTTGAAGAGCAATTGCGACAAGAGCGCCTGGAAATGCACCACCATTTAACCCACGGCACGGAAAGTTTCGCCGAGGCGCTGACCTATTTCCCGGAACCCGAAGTCTTCCATGTGGGGTCGGAGGAGTATTTAACCCATATTCGCCAGGCCAAGGAAAGTTTAGAAATTCCCATTATCGCCAGTTTAAACGGCTCTAGTTTGGGGGGGTGGCTGGATTATTCCCAACAGATTGAACAGGCCGGCGCCGACGCCTTGGAATTGAATATTTACTACGTGCCCACGGATCTAGATATTCCCGGCGCCGAGGTGGAAAAAAATTACCTGGATATTGTCAAAATGGTTAAATCGGAGGTTAAAATTCCCGTTTCTGTTAAAATTGCGCCTTTCTTTAGCAACATGGCCAATATGGCCAAACAACTCTCGGAAAACGGCGCTGACGGTCTGGTGTTATTTAACCGCTTCTATCAGCCGGATTTTAACCTCGAAACCCTCGATGTTTATCCCCACATTCTCCTGAGCACACCCCAGACCATGCGCTTACCGATGCACTGGATCGCTATTCTCTACGGTCGCATCGAGGCGGATCTGGCCGCCACTAGCGGCGCTCACCACGCGGTGGATATTATCAAACTCCTCATGGCCGGCGCTAAAATCACCCAACTGGTGAGCGTTCTTCTCCGCCACGGCATTGATTACATCAAGGTTTTGGAAACCAATTTAATGGTTTGGATGGAGGAAAACGAGTATGATTCGGTGCGACAGATGCAGGGCAGTTTGAGTCAACTCCATTGCCCAGACCCCACCGCCTTCGAGCGAGTGCAGTACGTCAAAGCTCTGCAAACCTACGCCCCCGTCTGGCGGGCGCTGGAGCAGTACGAAAATGTTAGTTAGTCAAACCGCGTCTAAGAGGATGTTTCATCAGTATCGCTCAGCCCCCTAAATCCCCCAACGTTGGGGGACTTTGACGACGGTTCCCCCCAGAATTGGGGGTTAGGGGGGCTTGCCAAACAAACTTAATAAATATCCAGTTAAATACTTAACGCAATCTAAAACAGGAGACTCAACCATGGGCGCCAAACGGGTAGGGATTTTAACCAGCGGCGGGGACTGTCCGGGACTGAACGCCGTCATTCGAGCGGTGGTAAAGTCCTCTAGCCTTAAGGGCTGGGATGTTTTTGGCATTCCCTACGGCACCGACGGCTTTATGGAAATCGCTAGGGGGCGCTATCAACCGGACGAGTTGCTGTTAACCAAACACGGTTACGCTCTACCGGGGATGCTCAAGGGTTTGGATGTCTTGCAATTCCTCAGCGGTAGCGTCCTTGGCTCCCTCAGTAAAGGTCATCCCGAACAACCGGCCATCGCCGAAACTATTCTCAAAGGTTACGAGGTCATGAACCTTGACGCCCTGATTGTGGTGGGGGGCGACGGCAGTTTGGATATTATTTACGGCTTGGCGGAAAAGGGAGGCTGGAATATTGTCGCCGTGCCCAAAACCATCGATAACGACGTGCCCTTCACCGAATGGGCCGTGGGTTTCACCACCGCGGTGGAAATCGTCACCCAAGCGCTCTACGACCTCACCTTTACCGCCGCCAGCCATGAGCGTATTATTGTCGTCCAGGTGATGGGGCGGGACGCGGGCCACCTGGCGCTCCACGCGGGCATCGCCGGCGGCGCCGATATTATCCTGATCCCGGAGATTACCCCCGCTTTAACCCCGGAACTGATCAACGGCTGTTGTCATCAGTTAATGAAACTGCGAAGTTCTGGGCGTCATTTCGCCTTGATCGTCATTTCCGAAGGGGTCAAGGATTCCCATCGTCAAAGCCAAAAATACATCGGCGATTGTTTAGCCGAGGCTATCCTCCAGCAAACCGAACATCTCTGTCAGAATCACGACCCGGATTTCTGCGATATTACGGCTCTGGATATTCGAGCCACGACCTTGGGACATCTACAACGAAGCGGCACGCCTCTTTCCCTCGACCGTCTTCTGGCTACGGCCTACGGAGTCAAAGCCGTGGAACTGGTTGAAAAAGGCGAATTTGACCATGTGGTGGTTTGGCGAGACGGGCAAGTCCAAAGCGCGCCCCTCAAACCCATTATTCAAATCATTAAAAAATGCCACGCCGACGGCGTCTGCGCCTTTCCCGTCGATCCCCAGGGCTTTATGGTGCAAACCGCTCGCTCTTTAGGAATCTATTTAGGTTAAAGAATAGGGCGTTTCCAACCCATAGCGCTCCATTAATGTCCGATCTCCTAAAAGTTGACGCGCCGCGCCGGTCGCAATAATTTTTCCCTGATCCAACAGCGCCGTCCGG
The DNA here is from genome assembly GCA_035285965.1 of Cyanobacteriota bacterium. Classification (GTDB taxonomy): domain Bacteria; phylum Cyanobacteriota; class Cyanobacteriia; order Cyanobacteriales; family Microcystaceae; genus Synechocystis. The sequence continues at coordinate 2,921 of JAYKIZ010000150.1, forward strand.
TCGCAGACTTCGAGGATAAATTCTAGATCGTGGGAGGAAATGATTAAGGTTTCCGCAGAGCGTTGTAGGAACTGAATTAAACGGCGCCGGGCCCGGTGGTCTAAATTGGCGGTGGGTTCGTCGTAGAGAATCATTTTCGGCTTCATGGCTAGAACTCCAGCGATAGCCGCCATCCGTTTTTCGCCGCCGGAAAGGTGATGGGGAGGGCGCTGGGCTAGAGCCTCTATTCCTGTCATCGCCAGCGCCGAGGCGACCCGTTCTTGAATCTCCGTTTCCGAGAGACCTAAATTTTGGGGAGCGAAGGCGATATCTTCCCAGACCGAAGGACAGAAAAGTTGGTCGTCGGGGTTTTGGAAAACGAGGCCGA
>JAYKIZ010000151.1:0-3253 GCA_035285965.1 Cyanobacteriota bacterium
AAAGTGACGGCGCTGAAACGAACGTTAGCCTCCCTGATAACTGATAACTGATAACTGTCAAAGCTGGGGTAACTTTAATCGCGGTTGCCCAGCGCCGTTGGCTCGGGGGCGGAGCTTGGGGGGCAGGATGTGATTAGGACAGGGAACGGTTCGGTAGGGGAGGCTGTTTTGAGCTTGGGGAAGGGGTAAATCTAGGGGCAGGGCGCGTCTGCTCAGATCTTCCCAGAGGGTGATGTCCACGGTAAAGCGCCGTTGTTTTTCTAGGTCGTCCAGTTGGAGCACGTAATTGACTAAGCGACAGGCGGGGGGCGGTTCCGCCGCTAGGGGTTCCGGCGCCGGCTCTGGGGTCGGGGGGACTGCAACGGTTTCAACGTTGGGCGAAACGGCTAATTCCTGAACGCCGAACTCCGGTCGTTCCCTGACCGCGGGGGCTTCTAGGAGCGAGATTTCCGGTAAATCTTCCAGGACGGCGCTCCGGCGCTTGGGTATCTGTAACTCGATGTCCGTTAGCTCTTCGACTTCCGGTAAATCCGCCAAGAACACGCTCCGGCGCTCGGGTTGGTCTAATTCGATATCTGTCGTTTGTTCCCCGTCCTCTGTCATCTGATAACTGATAACTGATAACTGTTCGGCCTCGCCCACCTCAAAGCGTAGAGACTCCCGCCAGTCCTCCCCGGATAAAGCGGCGAAAACGTCCGGGCGACAGTCAATTTCCCATTCCCCCGCTTCAAAGTCTAGGGGCGCCAAGATTGGCAGATGACCCATGTCATCGCTCTCTAAGTTATAGCGTCGGACAATGGGATCTCCCTCCGGCGGAGCGTAACGGAGACGCACTTCTATAGCGCGGTTCGGTTTAGGACTTTGCAGGGACAATCGATAGACGCCGGGGGGAACGATAACGCCGGGGCCAAGGGAGCGCCAGCTTAAGTCTTTGGCGCTTTGAAGCAGAAAAATCCACGATTTGAGAGCCATAGCGGAGGGAGTTGGAGGGGGAAAGCTTGAGTCTTACTATATCAGTCGGGTTTGGGGGAATCGAACGAGAAAAAGAACAGAGCGCCGGTTGTCCGGGGGGAAGAAAAGGACGGCGCCTTTAAAGTTAAAATGAAAGGCTTAAGTTTTCTCGCCTCCCCCTAGCATTATTCCGTTGTAATGACTTTTCCTTCCCCGTCTCCCACAGAATTTGTTAATCCCGCTCAACAGCCTTGGCACGATCTTGACATCGAGACCGCCCTTAAGCTTTTAGAGAGCGACGAGGAAAAGGGCTTAAGTTCCCAACAGGTCGAAAGTCGTCGCCAAATTTTTGGCCTCAATGAGTTGAAGGAAACCGGGGGACGCTCCGCTCTAGAAATCCTCTGGGAGCAGTTTACCAACATTATGTTGGTGATGCTCATCGCTGTCGCTATTGTTTCCGGCTTTCTGGATCTACGGAAAGGGATTTTTCCCAAGGATGCGGTGGCCATTTTCGCCATTGTGATTCTGAACGGCGCCCTGGGCTATTTGCAAGAAAGCAAAGCGGAGGAGGCCCTGGCGGCGCTGAAACGGCTCTCTTCTCCCAAAATTCGGGTGGTTCGGGATCAACAGACTCAGGAAATCGACGCCAAGGAGCTGGTGCCGGGGGACGTGATGCTCCTGGAGGCGGGGGTGCAGGTGGCGGCGGACGGACGGCTCATCGACGCCCATAATCTCCAATTGCGGGAGGCGGCGCTGACGGGGGAGGCGGAGGCGGTGACTAAAAACGCCCACACGACGTTACCCGCGGACGCTTCCCTGGGGGACCGCATTAATCTGATTTTCCAAGGCACCGAGGTGATTCAGGGTCGGGGCGCGGCGCTGGTAACGAAAACGGGGATGGATACGGAGATCGGTCATATTGCGGCACTGATTCAATCCGTGGAAACGGAACCCACTCCCCTCCAACAACGGATGACCCAGTTGGGGAACGTGCTGGTCAGCGGATCCTTGACCCTGGTGGCCCTGGTGGTGGCAGGGGGCGTCCTCCGCATGGGCTGGCCCTATTTTGAGGAATTGTTAAACGTTTCCCTGAGTATGGCGGTGGCGGTGGTGCCCGAAGGCCTGCCCGCGGTGGTGACGGTGACCCTGGCCATTGGCACGCAACGGATGGTGCGGCGCCATGCTTTGATTCGGAAACTGCCCGCGGTGGAGACCCTGGGATCGGTGACAACCATTTGTTCTGATAAAACCGGCACCCTGACCCAGAACAAAATGGTGGTGCAAAAGTTCCAAACTCCCAGTCATTTCTACGAAGTCACCGGGGAAGGTTACGCCCCCAGCGGCGAGATTAAAACCCAGGGAGCGCCGGTAGAGCATTTAGAACCCGAAGCCCAAACCCTGCTGGAGGCTTGCGTTTTGTGTAACGATGCGCTCTTGCAACCGCGGCAGGGGCAATGGGAAATCCTCGGGGATCCCACGGAGGGAGCGCTCCTGACCCTGGCGGGGAAAGCCCAGTTCTACCGAGAAGATTTAACGGAGAAAATGCCCCGACTGGCGGAAATTCCCTTTTCCTCGGAGCGGAAGCGGATGTCGGTGATTGTGGCGGACCCGTCCCAGGCGGGCGCGAAAATCCTCTACGCCAAGGGGTCGCCGGAAATTTTGCTAGAAACCTGTAGTCATTGGCAGAGCGGCGCCGAAACCCGGAGTTTAACCCCGGCGGATCGCCAGGGCATCGTCCAAACCAATAACCAATGGGCGGCCCAGGGGCTACGGGTTTTAGGCTTCGCCTACCGGCGCTTTGTCAGCGAGCATTTAGAGCCAGCGGAAGACGAACTGGTCTGGTTGGGGCTGGTGGCTATGCTGGACGCGCCGCGACCGGAGGTGAAAGTCGCGGTGGCCCAGTGTAAAGCGGCGGGGATTCGCCCGGTGATGATTACCGGCGACCACCAACTGACGGCCCAGGCCATCGCCGAAACCCTAGGGATTTCCGAGCCGGGGCAGACTATCCTGACGGGGAAAGATCTGGAAATGCTGGGGCAAATTGAACTGGATAGCCGGGTAGATCAGGTGAGCGTTTACGCCAGGGTTTCCCCGGAGCATAAACTCTGGATCGTCCACGCCCTCCAAAATCGGGGGCAGTTTGTGGCCATGACCGGGGATGGGGTTAACGACGCGCCGGCGCTGAAGCAGGCGGATATCGGCATCGCTATGGGGATCACCGGCACGGATGTCAGTAAGGAAGCCAGCGATATGATTCTCCTAGACGACAACTTCGCCACCATCGTCGCCGCCACAGAGGAAG
>JAYKIZ010000152.1:0-8194 GCA_035285965.1 Cyanobacteriota bacterium
CCCGTCTCCCAAGCCGTTTCCGTGGGAATGACCCGCAGATCCACCCCGTAGAAATTGCGCCCCGTGGGTAAAACTTCCGCTCTTCCCCGAGTCGGCGCTCCGCTGGGGCCGCTGGGCACATAGGCGCCGTCCAGTCCCCGGAGTAAGTTAGTGATCTCCTCGGCGCTCCGCTGTAACAGGGGCAGAAGGGTGGATTGCATCCAGGTTAGAGTTCGCCGGGTTTCTGGTAAACGTTTTTCAGTGAGCAGTGAGCAGTGAGCAGTTATCAAGTCTTTCACTGCTAACTGATCGCTGTTAACTACTAACTGATCATTGTTAACTGATAACTGATAACTGTTAACTGTTAACTGTGTGGCTAATTCTTCTAGAACCGCCACCGCGGCGCCGCCAGTGCGACAAGCTTGCAGTTTGGTCAATAACTCCCCGGCGCCGTTTTGGGATAAAAGTTCTCGGGTTTCCGCAGGCAAGATAAAGGGGTCTTCCCAACTATCGCTCCAGGGATCGAAATTTAGACCTAAATCCAGCGCCAGCGACTGAGTAATCCCGAGGTAATCCCCCTGGGGCGCGCGGGCAATGGCTAGGAGCAAATCCTTGAGCAAGCTTCCCTGGGGACAAGCGCCGAAAATATGGAGACCGTCCCGGATTTGGGCTTCCTTGAGTTGACAGAGGTAATTGTCGGTTTGGCTCAACACCGGCGCTAGGGCTTGGAGCCAATCCTGGGGTCGGGAGCCAAAACCCGGTTGGGGCAACCCTAACCCCAGATCCCGGTGCAGGTTGCTCTCCTGAATCAACTGGCACAGGCGCCGACTGAGCGCCGGCAGACGGCCGGGATCCAGATCCTGGGCGGTATAGTATTCGTCTAGTAAAGCCTCAATTTGGGGCAACTCCCCGTAAAGTTCCGCACGGGTCAGGGGCGGGGTGAGGTGGTCGAGGATAACGGCGTGACTCCGGTGCTTGGCTTGGGTTCCCTCTCCCGGATCGTTGACGATAAAAGGATAAAAATGGGGATAGGGGCCCAGGGCGATTTCTGGGTAACAGTGGGGGGAGAGCGCCAAACTTTTCCCCGGTAGCCATTCCAAATTGCCGTGTTTCCCCAGATGGATAAAGGCCTGGGCGCCGAACTCGGTTCGCAACCAGTGATAAAACGCCAAGTAAGCTAGGGGCGGCTCCAGATCCGGCGCGTGGTAGTTCAAACTGGGGTCGAGGTCGTAACCCCTGGCGGGTTGAACGCCGATAAAAATATTGCCTAACCGGAGGCCGGCGATAGGAATTTCCCGCGGTAAGGCGTCCCAGTCCTCCCGGTCTTGCCACCGTTCCCGCAATTGCCCTTGAATCTCGGGGGGAAGGGTCTGGAAATAGTCCCACAGCGCCGCCTGGCTTAGACTTTGTCGGACGAGACGGCGGGGATTTTCCTCCAGATTATTAGTCGTTCCCTGGGTTAACAGCGCGATTAAGGCGGCGGGGGAGTCGGGAATCTCGTCGAGGGTATAACCTGCGTCTTTCAAGGCCCGGAGAATGGCTAAACAACTGGCGGGGGTATCCAGACCCACCCCGTTCGCTAAACGCCCGTCCTTATTGGGGTAGTTGGCTAAAATCAGGGCGATTTTCCGTTCCCCCACCGGGGTTTGGGCGCAACGGCAAAAATTGAGCGCCAAATCCGCCACCCAATTGATCCGACTCGGTTCCGGTTGGGAAATAATCACCTCGGTTTGCAAGGCGTTTGCTCGAGTTTGACTGGCCTTAAAAGCCACGGCCCGGGTAATCAGACGCCCGTCCACCTCCGGCAAGGCGACGTTCATAGCCGCGTCCCTGGGATTTAACCCCCTCGCGCCGTCGGCCCACTGTTCTCGAGCGCCGCTACTGAGAATCACCTGAAAAACCGGCACATCTAATTCCCGCCAGAGCGGCGCCGGGTCGGGGTCGAGAACCGCCTGACGCTGGAGTTGGGCGAGGGCAAAACTGGTGGTATTTAAAATCAGTCGGCAGTTTTCCGCCCGTAATTCCTCTAAAAGACCGGCTTGACAATCGGGGTCCCGCAGGGAAGAAACGTACAGCGCCGTCGGTCTTAACCCCCGTTCCACTAACGCCTGGGCCAGCGCCGTCACCGCCTCGGTGTTGCCCGCTAAGTAATGGGCCCGGTAGAAAAGAATGGCGACGGCGGGTAGGGTTTTCGGTAAATCTTCAAACCCCAAGCTGAAATGTCCCCAATCGGGAACCGTAACCGGCGCTTCCGGCCGGTAATCCGTCCCGCAAACGCAATCGCTCCACCAGAGCAGACCCCGGCGCCAATTCTCCGCTCCGCCCCCGGAGTAGTAGCGCCAAAGCCGTTCCACCCAGGGTAGAGGCGCAGTGGAATAGGACATTAAAACGGGATCTAGGGGGCCGTCTCCAGGCAGTAGCCAGAGAGATAACCCCGTTTCCTGAGCCAACTCCCGCAGGCTATCCACCCCGTAGGGCCAATACTCATATCCTCCTAATAACCGAACGACAACCGCTTTGGCCCGGCTCAGAACCCTCTCCCGATAATCGTCCAAGCTGGCGGGCTGTTGCAGATTCAACAGATTCAGCGCCCGTAGCGGGGGAAAATCCCCCGGTATTTGCCGAACCGCCTGGGCTAAACACTGAATATCCGTGTCCGCAGCGCTGAGAAACACCAGATCCCCCGGCGCTTGCTCAACGCGGATCACCCCTTCTCCCTCTGGGTTCCAGCCCCCCGGCTGGGCCGCCAATCGGTGCATGTGTTTGGCTCCTTTCTTTAGAAAAGCTTAGGTTTTGGGGCTTTCGGGAAAAGTCTCGTCATTATAGAAAAACAGACAGCCACCTTGATCGACTCTAGGGCAATGCAGACCCTTTTTTCCCCCACCTTTCGTCGCGTTTTGCCAACGACGGTCTTTGAGCGACTCCAGTCTCTTTGGACTTCCCTGGGAGATTGGGGCGGCGCCGAGCAAATCCTCTGGACGGAAGCGGATGGTTCTGGCGTTTTTTTCCTGCTGTTAACCGCCTCTTACCAGGCGCTACTTCAGGGCGAGCCGGTTTCCCCCCGCCACTACGCCGTCACCATCACCTTTGACAGCGGCGCCGTCGCCAACCTGTTAAAACCCAGCCCCCTACCCCCCCGCCCCACCCAGGAGTTTCCCCACCTACTCCAACAGTTGACCCTGCGCTTGTTGGACATTCTTACCGCCGATCCCGGCGACCCGACTTCCCCGGCGGCGCTGAAAATACAGGCCAGTCAGGAAGCGGTGCTCAGTCAGGTCATCGCCCAAATTCGCCAAAGTTTAGACCTGTCGGAAATCCTTCGAGCCACGGTCACGGAAGTGCGGCGCTTTCTCTGGGTGGATCGGCTGGTGATTTATCAATTCAACCCGCCCCTAGTCCACGCTCGCGCGTCCCTAGAAGGGGGCAAAATTATCTGCGAAGCCACGGCGTCGGAGGAAATTCCCTCTCTTTTGGGCTTAACGACCGAGCATGATTGTTTTACCCAGGTCACCGCCTATGAACATAAATATTTAAACGGCGCCGTAGTCGAGGTAAATGATATTGAAACCCACTATTCTTCTTCCTATTGTTTAATTAACCTACTGCAAAAATACCAAATTCGAGCGAAACTCATCGCGCCCATTGTGGTGGAAGGACAACTGTGGGGGTTGCTAATCGCCCACCAATGCCACTATCCCCGCCAGTGGCTCGACAGCGAAAAGAGTTTCCTGGGGCAAATTGGAGAACACTTAGCCGTGGCTATTTTTCAGTCCCAACTCTACGCCCAGGTGCAACACCAGAAAAACAGCTTTGAAAAACGGGTTATTGAACGAACAAAAGATCTCCGCTCGGCGCTGTTGGCGGCCCAGGCGGCCAATCACCTCAAGGGAGAATTTTTAAACAACATCACCCACGAACTCCGCACCCCCCTAACTTGTATCATCGGGCTTTCCGGCACCCTCCTCCATTGGTCGAACCGGGGCAGTAGCCTGCCGGTGGATAAACAACAGCATTATCTAGAAACCATTCAGGAGAGCGGCAAGCGCCTGATGGAGTTAATTAACGATATTATCGATCTCTCGCAACTGGAATCCGGTCAGTCAGTTCTTCATTTTCAGGAATTTTCCCTTCAGGCTTTAGGACAAAAAGTTCTTCATTACCTCGAAGAGGCGGCGCTGGCAAAAAACCTAACGCTTACTTTTGACCTGCAAATCCGTCCCGAGGAAGATAGCTTCTGCGCCGACCCGGAGCGCCTAGAACAAATCTTGACCCATCTCCTGCAAAACGGCATTAAATACACCCCCAATCTGGGAAGCGTCACCCTCCGGGTTTGGCGGGAAAATAAACAGGCCATTTTTCAAGTGGAAGACACCGGCGTGGGCATGAGCGCCGAGCAAGTGCCCTTTTTATTCGAGGCCTTTAAACAGTTAAACAACAATCAACAGCGCACCTACGAAAGCACCGGTTTAGGCTTAGCGTTAACCAAACAACTGGTGGAGTTGCACGGCGGCCGGGTCGAGGTGGATTCCACCCTGGGCAAAGGCTCCATCTTTACCCTCTTTATCCCCTACCAAAAACTCGGCGCTCTCAAAAAAGCCTCCCCCTCGGCGCCGTTAAACCTAACGGTTAAAGCCAATTCCGGCGTGGTGGTGATCGAGCAGGACGAGGAAGTGGCCACCCTCATTTGCGAACTCCTCACCGCCGCCGACTATCAGGTGATTTGGCTCATTGACAGCGCCATCGCCCTCCGTCAAATCGAGGTCTTGCAACCTGGTTTAGTCCTGATTGATAAAGATTTGGACAACGTCCACAGCATTAGCCGCCACCTTAAGGAATCCCACCAACTGGCGCCGTTAAAAGTAATTTTACTGAGCGAGCAAATTTCCTCCAGCGAATGGCAGACCTTTTCCCAAAACGGCATCGACGACTATTTACTCAAACCCCTCCAACCGGATCTGCTTCTCCAGCGCCTGAGTATTCTCCAGGGCGGTTAGGCCCCGAGCGTCGGGTGATATGCTTAACAATCATTTAGGTTTTCATCGTAGTAAAGACTACGGGTTCGCAACATTGAGGAGGACCGGGCCAGTGGACTGGAAAGTAAGGGCCATTCGAGGGGCCATCACCGTCGAGGAAAATACCGGCGCCGCCATGCGGGAAGCGGTGACAGAGTTGTTAGAAGTCATTGAAAGCCAAAATAGCCTCGACCCCCAAGAAATCGTCAGCGTCACCTTTTCCGTCACCCGAGACCTCAACGCCCTGTTTCCCGCGGCTGTGGCCCGGGAGCGACCCCGCTGGGATAGCGTCCCCCTCTTGGATGTGCAACAGATGGACGTTCCCGGCAGTTTAGAAAAATGTATTCGGGTCTTAATTCATTTCAATAGCCCTAAACCCCAAACCGAAATTCACCACGTTTACCTGCGCCGGGCCCAGAACCTTCGTCCCGATTGGCGATTAGTGTCTCTGACTTAAAGGGGGTTTGTTGGGCGAATCCGGGGACTAACAGCGCCGCAATTGGAAGCGTTGGGGGCGCCGCTTTTTGGACAACCTCCGGTGCCGTAGGTTGGGCAAAGCCCCGGATTTGGGCTGAAATCTCTAGTTGATTTATCAAACGGAATTAATAACCGTCACAGCTTTGTGAGTTTTTGCCAATCTTGAATGATAATTTTACCGCCTCTCTGATAGTGAACAGCGCCGTTTAACTGTTTAAAGAGACGGACGCATTCTTCGTAACTAATGCCAACGCTACGGGACATTTGGTCGTAAGTTAAGGGGATGTTTAACACATTTCCTTCTTTTGAGGGGCAGGTTCCATAACAGCTTTCATAATATTGGATGAGCTTGACGAGCCGTATGATCGGTTTTTCGGCGACTAGACCCTGAACGGTGTTGTGGAGTTGTTGTAGTCTTTGATTATAGACAAATAGAATATTTAAACCAATTTCTGGGGTTTGGGCGATGGCTTTTAATAAGCCTTCTCGCTCAATGGTTAAGACTTGGCAAGACGCGAGACAGAGAACCGTCGCAGGCGCGACGCTATCGCCAAAAATGCTGGAGGCGGCGAAGAGGTCTCCGCCAGTAATCAAACGGATGACGGCTTCTTTGCCGGTGCTGGGGGACATTTTTTTGATTTCCAGTAATCCGCTGATTAAGCAGTAGAGCTTGGGCGCAATATCAGCGCCTTCGTTCATAATAATTTCCCCAGTTTGATAGTTCTGTAAGTACGTAAAGGGAACCAGCGCCGAGAGTTGAGCGGCGTCTAGGTTCTGAAAGATGGAGAGGGTTTGGAGTTGGTCGGCGCTGGCGCAACCAGTGAGAATCAAAGTTTTACTCCCAAGATGTGACGGAGCGTCTTAATAAAAATTTACACGAAACATGAGGAAAATCAAGGAAGGAATTTCGGGGCGGCGTCATTGTGAGAGTATCCCTGGAGATAGAGCGTTGTTTTCGCTCTATCTATAGGGCTTCACTTGTCAGGAAACCTCGACAAACCCGCCGTTGTTTCGGCGCTTCTACCTCCTGGATTCTGGATCTTAGCGTACAAAATAATTGATAAAACTTATGAGCGACCCTATTTTTTCATCTCCCTTGATCAAATCCTTTGAACTAACTAATGTGGAAGGTGTTGAAGCGCCGACTCCGGCGGGCGTCACCCTCAGCGCCGAGTTAATCCAGGTAACGGAAGGCGGCGCGACGGGCACCTATACCGTGGTTCTAGATTCGGCGCCGACTGCGAATGTGACCATTACCCTCAATCCCGGCAATCAGTTAACGGTGAATCAAGGGACTCTCACCTTTACTCCGGCTAATTTCAATATTGCCCAAACCGTCACAGTGACCGCCATTGACGATCCCGTTGGAGAAGGCCCTCACCGGGGCGTGATTTCCGCGACGGTAACGAGTAGCGACGCCAACTACAACGGCATTACCGTGGCCAACGTCGTGGCTCAAATCACCGACAACGACATCCCTCAACAAGACCCAACCTTCCAACCTGCCACCACTAACCCCTTTGTGGGAAGTTTTGCAAAGCCGACCTTGACGGACATCGACGGGGACGGCGACCTCGACGCCCTTATCGGTAACCAAGATGGCAATACGGTGTTCTACCGGAATACGGGAAGCGCCGGTTCCCCGGCCTTTGCAGCGCCCGAGACGAATCCCTTTGGGCTAACCAGTGTGGGAGTTAAGGCCGCTCCGACCTTTGCGGATATCGACGGGGACGGCGACCTCGACGCCTTTGTTGGTAATGACTCCGGCGATACGCTGTTGTACCGGAATACCGGAAGTGCCGCCGCTCCCCTCTTTGCGGCGCCGACCACTAACCCCTTTGGGCTAAACAATGTGTGGAGGGCTGCCGCGCCGACTTTTGCGGACATCGACGGGGACGGCGACCTCGACGCTTTTGTCGGTAATAGCGATGGCAATACGCGGTTTTACCAGAATACGGGAAGCGCGAGTTCTCCCCTCTTTGCGGCGCCGACCTTTAGGTTCGCCGATGTGGGGTCTTTTGCCGCGCCGACCTTTGCGGATATCGACGGGGACGGCGACCTCGACGCCTTTATCGGTGATAAAAACGGCAATACGGTGTTCTACCGGAATACGGGAAGCGCCGGTTCCCCGGCCTTTGGGGCTCCCGTCATCAATCCCTTTGGGCTAACCGATGTGGGGTATTTTGCGGCGCCGACCTTTGCGGACATCGACGGGGACGGAGACCTCGACGCCTTTGTGGGTAATGGCTACGGCAATACGGTGTTCTTCCTCAACGGACTGCCCCCGACTCCTCCCGGCGTCACCCTCAGCGCCGAGTTAATCCAAGTGGCGGAAGGCGGCATGATGGCCGCCACCTATACCGTGGTTCTGGATTCGGCGCCGACGGATGATGTGACCATTACCTTGAATCCCGGTAATCAGTTAAGTGTTAATACCCCAACTCTTACCTTCACCCCGGCTAATTTCAATATTGCCCAAACCGTCACAGTGACCGCCATTGACGATCCCGTTGGGGAAGGCCCCCACCGGGGAGCGATTTCTGCGACGGTAACGAGTAGCGACGCCAACTACAACGGCGTGACTGTAGGCAACGTCGTCGCCCAAATCAGCGACAACGACATCCCCCAACAAGACCCCACTTTCCAAACTGCTACCGTTAATCCCTTTGGACTTACCGATGTGAGTTTCCGCGCAACACCGACCTTTGCGGACATCGACGGGGACG